>JAJYBO010000012.1 GCA_021778975.1 Deltaproteobacteria bacterium | reverse complement strand
TTTCCCAAACCGGCGGGGACGGATGAACAGCGTGGAATCGTTTTGCTCAAGTAATGGAATGGCGCCGGTGCGGTCCCGGTAATAAAACCCCTGGGTAATAATTTTTCTGAAATCGGATATGCCATATGGAAATTTGATCATCCGGTTACCTCCGCACTGGTTCAAAAGGGCAAACAATTCTCAACCTGACGGACCGACATCCGCATTTGGACGGCAAAATTCAGGATAAAGCCGTTTTATGCAGTCCGGACAGATGCTGTGAGAAAACTGCGCTTCAGTATGCCGGGAAACATAGGCTTCGACCTGCTCCCAATATCCCCTGTCATCCCTGATTTTTTTACAGTTGGCGCAAATAGGAACAATGCCCTTCAGTGTCTTGATTTCTTCCAGACTTTTCCATAAGGCTTCTTCCGTCTTTTTGCGGTTGGTAATATCACGGGTAATGCTGAGAACATGGGGCGTTCCCTTCACGGTGATGATTTTTGCAGATAGCAGGCCGACAAGATGAGAACCGTCCTTACGCCGAAAAACGACTTCAAGATTTTCACAATGGCCGACATTATTCATAATATCAACAACTTTTTGACGGTCATCCGGGTTTTTCCAGATGTGAACGTCCAGACTCGACCTGCCGATAACCTCACTGCGAGAATACCCTGTCATCGCTGTAAATCCGTCGTTGATTCCGACCAAACGACCATCTGGCTTGCAGGCGATCAAAACCGCATCGGGGCCAGTATTGAAAATCATTTCAAAATGTTCTTTAGCCTCGTTCATTGCAGCGTTCGACTGTTGATTGTTCATGACAATCAGACCAAACGACAGAAAATAGTTTGCAATGAAAGGCGTCAAAAATGTCGCTGTCTGCATCGCCGTCGGTGCAAAGACATTGTCAATGGGAACGGCCCTCAACACCAGCAATAAACGAAAAACGAAGTAACCGCCAAAGACAAAAAAAATAGCAGAAAGAAAAGTGGCGGAAGCAGCAATGGAGGGTGTCTTGTAAATCTGGAGAGCATATGCCGGTAAAAATGCAAAAATGACCACAGCGGCATAAAGGATCATCACCCGAACATTGTCGTCCCTATTCACGTAGATGGCAAAAAAAGTCGCCAGAACAAATCCGGCAAAAAGAGGAATGACAATTCCCCACTGTATTTTATGCTCTAAAAACCGGATGATGCCGATATACAGAAAAATCTGACCGACAACCATCAAGGTGTTTGTAAGAAAAATCGAAGTTAAAATCAACTTTGGGGATACAAAATCTCGCAGGATCATGAAAATAAATCCGACGGCTGTCGAAGCACTCCACAACAGCCAACACTTGACGTCTCGACTGGATTTATCTACCAGATATTGTAGAGAAAAAACCACAACCTGAAGTGTGTGGCTGATAGCCAGAACAATGGCCAGTGTATGGATATCAATCTTCACGAAAATTCCCGATATAAGCCGCGTTATGGATGGTCCATTATTTCTTTCATTCCCCCATTAACGCATGTCGCACCCAACGTCAAGCCAAACCGCCGCGCCTCTCCATTATACAGCACGGATACTATTTGACTTGACCATCCGTAACATCTATATTTGCGGCTCGGATTCCCCCCGATACTCAAAGGGGCTTACAGGAAAAACGGGTTTGTTTGTATCTTTCTATTCGTTTGTCAAGGCAAGGATTTGATTGTGAGTCTGATTGATACCATTTTATCTCCGCTGGATCTGAAAAAAATACCCCGGGCGGAGCTTCCGGTTCTGGCGGATGAACTTCGCAGAATCATTGTTGATGTCGTTTCAAAAACCGGCGGTCATCTGGCGTCCAGTCTGGGCGCCGTCGAACTGACCATAGCGCTTCACTATGTTTTTGACGCTCCCAGAGATAAAATCGTCTGGGATGTCGGCCATCAGTCCTACGCGCACAAACTGCTCACCGGCAGAAAAGACCTGTTTCACACCCTGCGGCAGTATCAGGGGCTTTCAGGATTCACCCGAAGGGCGGAAAGCCCATATGACGCATTTTCAACCGGCCACAGCAGTACATCCATCTCCGCCAGTCTGGGAATCGCCTGCGCCAAAAGGCTTCTCAGCGATCCGGCCAAGGTCATCGCCGTAATCGGCGACGGTTCTCTGACGGCGGGTCTGGCGTATGAAGGCCTCAATCAGGCCGGAGACATTCACAAAGACCTGATCGTCATCCTCAATGACAACGAAATGTCCATCAATCACAATGTCGGGGCGCTGTCGTCGTTTCTCAGCCGGAAATTTTCCGCGAAAATGCTTCAGGATCTGCGCAAGGAGTTCGGCGAGTTTTTAAAATCGCTTCCCAAATTTGGAGGCGATATCTATCAACTTCTCAAACGGTCCGAAGATTCCTTCAAAACATTCATTACCCCCGGCATGCTGTTTGAGGCTTTCAGTTTCGAGTACTTCGGTCCTATCAACGGCCACAATCTGAATCACCTCATTGATATCCTAAACAATATCAAAATGCTCAAAGAGCCTGTGCTGCTCCACGTTTCCACCGTCAAAGGCAAGGGATATCCACCGGCGGAGAAAAACCCGGTACATTTTCATGGCGTCGGGTGTTTTGAAGTGGAAACCGGTGTTTCTAACGGAAAAAAATCCCCGATTCCCTCTTATACGGAAGCGTTCGGAAACGCCATGGTGCATCTGGCGAAAAAAAACAGAAAACTGATCGCCGTGACCGCCGCCATGCCGGAAGGAACAGGACTGGTGCCATTTTCGGAAGCCTATCCCGATCGGTTTTTTGATGTGGGAATCGCTGAACAGCATGGGGTTACATTCGCCGCCGGAATGGCCACTGAAGGCTTGAAACCGGTTGTTGCCATTTATTCGACATTTTTGCAACGGGCTTACGATCAAATTCTGCACGATGTGTGTCTGGAATCACTGCCGGTGGTATTTGCCATTGATCGCGGCGGTATTGTCGGTGAAGATGGCGCAACGCATCATGGCCTTTTCGATTTTTCCTACCTGAGAAGCCTTCCGAACATGGTGGTGATGGCGCCTCGCGATGAAAACGAACTGTGCGCCATGCTGACGACCGCTGTCGCATATCCGGGGCCTGTCGCCCTGCGCTACCCCCGCGGCGCAGGGTGGGGGGCGGCCATTGACTATGACGCCCCTGCGCTTCCCATCGGCAAAGGAGACGTTCTGAAGGAAGGCGCCGATGTACTGGTTCTGGCGATCGGCAGAACGGTCGGTGAGGCGCTCATTGCGCATGATCTGCTGTCTCGCGAAGGCATATCGGCGTGTATCGTCAACGCCCGGTTTGTCAAGCCGCTGGATTCGAAGCTGATCTGCTCTCTGGCCAGAAAAATTCCGCGCATTGTCACGGTGGAAGAAAATGTACTGCAAGGCGGATTCGGCGGCGCGGTGCTGGAATGTCTGAGCGATCATATGATTTCAGGCTGCCGGGTGATCCGCCTGGGGATTCCGGATATTTTTGTTGAACATGGGGCACAGCGCATCCTGCGATCCAAATACGGCATTGACGCCCAGGCCATTGCCGGGGCTGCTCACCGAATCATGGCGGAATCCGGCCTCTCTCGCTCCAAGACCGCGGACGCTGCATGACGGTGTCCAGAATGCGTCTGGACCGTTTGCTGGTTGAAAAAGGCATGGCGGCCACCAGGCAGCGCGCTCAGGCGCTGATTATGGCAGGGCAGGTGCTGATCAACCATCAGCCTGTGGACAAGGCCGGTCATATGGCTTCAGAAGACGCCGACATCGTGATAAAAGGCGAAGACATGCCGTTTGTCAGTCGGGGGGGGCTTAAACTCGATCACGCCCTGATGGCTTTTGAAATTTCGCCACAGAACATGGTCTGTCTGGATGTCGGCGCATCCACCGGCGGTTTTACGGACTGTTTGCTGCAGCAGGGTGCGGCGCGTGTGTATGCGGTGGATGTCGGCTATGGCCAACTGGCATGGCGGCTCCGGCAGGATTCCCGCGTCATCGCCATTGAACGAATGAACATCCGCCATATGCCGCAGAGCATGTTGCCGGAGCCGGTTGACCTGGTGACTGTTGATGCGTCTTTTATCAGCCTGAAAATCGTGATTCCGGCGGTTATCAAATTCATGAAACCAAACGCTCAGATTGTAGCCCTGATAAAACCCCAGTTTGAAGTGGGGAAAGGGTGTGTCGGAAAAGGCGGCGTGGTGCGGGAACCGCAGCAGCACGATCGGGTGATCGCCGAATTGCGTCAATTTTTTACAGATGCCGGATGGCGTTCTCTATCGGTGGTTCCTTCCCCTGTTTTGGGTCCAAAAGGCAACAGGGAATTTTTAATCCATATTTCCGATAACGATATATCAGGAGATTCCCTATGGTTAAAAAAACAATAGCCATCATCCTTCTTTTGAGTGCTGTCATGACGGTTGTCGGGTGCAATACGGTTCACGGTATCGGACAGGATATTCAGAAAGCGGGAGAGAAAACGCAGGAAGCCGCCGATGCGGTGAAACGAAAGCTGTGATATTCCGGCGAAACGCTCTTTGTGCGGTTGGGGCAACCCTGTGAGGGCTGCCCTTTCGGTGCAATGGTTCCGTTTTCAGATTGCCGTGCCGTTTTCAGCAGCAACATTCACGGGAATACCACAGATCGATATCTTCATCGCCGACGGCAAATTCCTGAATGTCGGTTTGGGATGTCAGCCATTCCGTGATAAACGCTCTGTCCGATGCGTCCGTGGATGTATACCGCTTTTGTCTTGCTATGATACCATCCCAGGATTCATCTTTAGCGCCGCCTCCGTATTCGAAAAACAGACCCTTCGTTACCAATGCGTCGACAAAGGCGTCAAAAAAACGATCTATTCCCGTTTCATCAATGGCCGTGTTAAATTTCCAGGAGACACTAAATCCCGTCTCCTTGAATTCTCCCAAGTTCAGTTTTTTTCTCAGTCGTTTTTTCATTCAATCATTCCTTGTTGTTGATCTATTTAAATTTTATGATCTGTTCCAGTACGGATTGATCACATCTTCAAAAATGGACATGGCTGCTTCCGCGCCCTGACCGGCCGCCGTCACTATCTGTTTGTAGCCGCCCTCGACATCCCCTGCGGAATAAACCCCCGAAATGCTGGTGCGATGTCCGGCGTCTTTCTGAATGTAGCCGTCTGGCGTCAGTGTAACGCCGATTTTTTGGGCAAGTTCAACCGCTGGTTCATACCCGATGGACAAAAAAACACCGTCCACCGGCAAAGACGCTTTTTCGTGAGTCTGGGTGTTGGTCGTTTCAATGGATTCCACACGATCCTTGCCGCGAATTTCGGAAATTTCCGTATTCCACAGGATGGGAATGCCGCTGGAGGCCAGTTGATCAACCAGAAATTTCTGGGCGCGCAGGCTGTCCCGGCGATGCACCAGGGTGACATGAGCCCCCATATGCTGCAGATAGAGCGCTTCGGTGACGGCGCTGTTGCCGCCGCCGACCATCACGACAGTTCTTCCCTTGAACAAAGGCCCGTCACAGGTGCTGCAATAGCTCACGCCTTTTCCGGCCAGCCGTGATTCACCGGGAACATTCAGGTGTTTGTGATTGGCCCCGGTGGCCAGCAGAATGGAGTTTGCTTTGAATCTGCGCCGGGTGGTCGTGACACCGAACGGCTGTCCCGGGGTTACATCCACCACTTCTTCTCCCTGAAATATCTGAACATATTCTAGGGCGTGGGCCGTCAGGATATCCACCAGTGTTTTGCCGCCGATCTGGGTGAAGCCGGGGTAGTTTTCGACCACAGGCGTTGTCGCAACCTGTCCGCCCAGAGCATTGCGTTCGACAATGGCGGTTTTCAGGCCGCTTCGAACCGCATAAATGCCGGCGGTCAAACCGGCGGGGCCGCCGCCGACAATCAGCAGATCCGTCTCGACCAGTTCAGCGTCACTGTCCGGAATGAAAATGGTCTGAGGCTCCAGCTTGCTCAGAGATAGAGCGAAAACTTCTTCGGACTGTGCGCCCTGGCCGATCAGCACTTCTTCGGCGTAAGTCTGGGGAACACTGTGAGCGGAATACTGATGCGCAAGCTCTGGATTGCACTGAATATCAATCAGTTCAACCGATATGACGCCGGGTCTTTCGACGGCCGCCTTGACGGCGTTGACCGCCTGCTGCGGGCAATACGGGCAGGTCGGGCTGACAAACACCTTGACGTGTCGTTCCGAATCAATACCGGCGATCACTTTCCGGGATTGGTCGCTCAGATTGCTGAGGCCGGTTCCCACCATCATCATCGTTTCCAGAAAAGTCCGGGCTTCTTCCCCCATCGGTGCGCCGATCCACCGGATGGCGTATCTGTCCGGCGCTATCAGCAGCGTCGGGGCGTAGGTAATCTGCCATTTTTTCGCCATGTCATGATCCAGGCTGTATTCCCGCAAATGGATCCGAGACGTCAGTTCTCGAAAAGCCCGAACGACCTGACGCGTGCTTTCGGCGAAAATGTTCTCCGCGCCCCTTTCAGTGAACAGCAGCATGTCAATGTCATACGGCATTTTTTCAAACGTGTTCTTTAATTGCCGGAGAAATTCCGTCTGCTGCTGGGTCGATGGTTGAGAATTTATCTGAGTCATGATCAGCGCCCTCCCTCATATTTCATGGAACAATTCATGAATCGGTACGTTCTCCATCCCTTATGTCGTCTGGTATCTGCCGCCATATCGCCTCCGCCAGCGCCATATCTTCCGGCGTCGTAATTTTGATATTCAACCGGGAGCCTTCAAGCACATGAACCGGCCGTCCCAGGCGTTCGACCAGCATGGCGTCATCGGTGCCGGTGACGCCGTCCTTTCCGGCTGTTTCATGAGCCGTTCGAATCAGCGTAATCTCAAATGCCTGCGGGGTCTGGGCCGTCCACAAAAGATGACGGTCCAGCGTCCCGGAAACGATCTGCGACCGGACTTCCTTGACGGTGTCCTGAACGGGCAATGCGACAATGCAGGCGCCGCTGCGCCGGGTTTCCTGAACGCAGGCCGATATCTGTTGCCGGCTGATGAATGGGCGCACCCCGTCATGGATAACCACGATGCCCGCATGCTGATCCGGAACCGCCAGAAGTCCCTGGTACACCGAATCCTGACGTTCGCGACCGCCGGCTACGACCTGAATCTTTTTGTGAAATGTCAGGGATGAACACCATACTGCCATACAGTTCCGGACGTCGTCCGGAGGCGCGACCAGATAAATGGCGTCGATATCGGGGCACCGGTCGAAAGCCTGCAACGTGTGGCAAATGACAGGGCGGCCCCCCAGAGAGAGAAACTGCTTGCGGACGGAGCCGCCCATTCGTACGCCGCTGCCGCCGGCGACAATAATGGCGGATACGGGCGATGGCTTCTGAATATCCATTATCGCAGATAGCTGAGTTCTTTGGGAAGCGCCACGCCTTTTCCCATGGTGTCTTCGCCGTAATTGACGCCGGCCAGGATCTCGATATCCGCCAGCGCCCGGGAATCGCCTTCGAACACCACTTCCGTGATATTTTCTTTGTGGATTTTACCGCCCGCCCACTGAATATCCAGAACACTGCTGGCGTCAAAACGATCCTTCCCTATACAGAGTTCCACCTGACCTCCGTAATATTGAACAATTTTGGCGACCAGGAGGCTGGGGCGGCTGTGAAATCCAAGTGCTACCGGGATTCCCACCTTGATCAAAGATCGCTCGATATTTTCGTTCAGGATATCCCGCGCCAGCTTTTTGCCACTGTTCAGAAAATGGCAGGCGTAGTAAAGGCCGTAATTGATCGTGTGATTCAGCAACGTATCCGGATCGATCAGAGCGGCGAGCCGCTCCTGAACCTGCTTGTAGGTATTTTTATAACCGGCTTCGTGAAGGTGGCGTTCATACAAATGCAAAAGCCTCCCCGTCATTTGCAGCAGATGAAAGACAACGGAAAAATATCCGCGAAGATCGATCAGTTTTCGTTTTTCGGTATGATATCCGCCATGAATCACATAAGTATCGAATGAGGACTGAAGGTTGTGCACCAGCATTTCAACACGCCGGATTTCCACTTCATTGATTTTCGCAGGAACGATGTTGCGGATCTCCTCGATTTCATAAGGTTCATAAAACCCCAGTTGATCGAAGTTCCCGGCGATGGTGAGAAATTCGCTGGCGATTTTTACAATGTGCTGCTTCTGCTGGTCTTTGTCCTTGTCATCAATATCGGATGCCAGCATTTCGCAGGAAGTGACCGCCGGAAAATCGGAAGTCCCAAATCCTTTTTCCGGAAGAGGAATACGCAACCTTTCAGCTTCTTTCAAAATGACCGGCGCCATTTTCCACATCGCACCGTTGAGAAACTCCAGGGTGGCGTCTCCCTGTTCTTCGAACTCATCCGTAATGCCCAGCCCGTAGAACGGCAATCGGTTGGTGATATGCTTCTGCGAATAACCGCCGATGCACAGGTGCATGGCCGCTGCAACGAGTTCCCGGTAATAGAACCAGTCGGTATTGTTTTTGGCCCCGTGAAAATCCAGAAAATCTTCGAGTAGTTTTGTAGATGCTGTCAGCCTGGAATACAGCATTTTGGTAAAATGGAACTCATTGGGAGAAAATTCGGCAATATACAGACAGCATTTGTGAAAATCCTGAGAAAACACCCGGGCTTTCTCAATAAATGAATCATTGCGGCATTCGGATTGGTCGTTCATAACGCTCCGGATTACATCATGTCCTTTTGGGTTTCGGCGATGGTCTGATCCAGACGCTGTTTCAGCGCCGGCGGCAATCCGTCAATGTCCACGTTCAAAAATCCGCGCACGATCGTTGATATGGCCGTTTCCTCGTCAAGACCCCGCGCCATCAGATATTCAATTTCGCGTTTGTCAATTTTACCGACGGCGGCTTCGTGCGACATTTCAACGCCGGGCGCGTATCCGGATAGTTCCGGAATGGCGTGCATCAATCCTTCGTTTAGAATAAGCCCCTTGCATTCCAGGTGCGCCTTGATGCCCGCGACCTTTCCGATCAGATCGCCTCTGGCGATAATGGTGCCTCCGGAGGTGATGCCTCTGGAGACAATTTCCGCACGAGTGTCAGGAGCGCTCAGCACCACCCGGGAGCCGACATCCAGATGGCTGCCTTTGCCTGCGACCAGAACGCTGTTAAAACGGGCTACCGCGCCCTTGCCTTCGAGGTAGGTGGTGGGAAACATCTGAAGCGATCCGACGGGTCTCAGAGAGACATAATTGGAAACGATGACGCCGCCTTCCTCGACACGGGTGACGGTTCGGGGCCGGACGTTCACCTGCTCCCCCCAGTCGTGAATCATGGTGAAGGTAAGTTTGGCGCCTTTTTTTACATAAAATTCAGACACCCCGACATGGAGGCCGGACACCAAATGAGGCGCCGTGGCGCACCCGGTGATGATATGCAGCTCCGAGTTTTCTTCGGCGATCACGATATTGTGAACATGCTGTGAAAATTTCTCGCTGGCGATATACAAACACGCCTGAACCGGCTGAGACGCCTTGACGCCGGGAAGCGACCGGATAAAATAGCCTTCGTGCGGCGCTTCAATCACCCGGTGGGTGAAGGCATCGGTTTCAGGAGACAAATTTTTCCAGATGTAATCTTTCAGCCAGGCATGTTGCGTCTGCGCCTGTGAAATTCCCATGATTTCGATGCCCGGCTGACAGGATTTGCAGTGAATGACCGAACGGTCTTTCTGAATAAAAGACCCGCCGCGTCCATTTTCTTGGGGATCGACACCGACATCCAGAAACTGCCGCGCATCCCCGGCGTCCACACGGCTGAGTTCATCCACATATTCATGAGGCGCAGCGTCCACCCGATATGCTGAAAGATCGATTTCCTTGCGCGTAATTACATCTGACATCTGACACACTCCTCATATCCGTATTCCCGAATCCATTTCAGTATTTCCCTGGCATTACGCGAACAGCACAAAACGCCATTATAAAGCACCTGTCCCCTGTCCGCATTGATGTAATCGAGGATATGACCCGTATGGGTAATCACCAGCGCGGATTTGGAACGTTCTCCCGCCGTGTCTTTGTGCGGTTTCTGATTCGGGCGTTTGATACCGCGGCCCAGCAGGCTGTTGATGGTATCGCCCAGCAGGACGATACTTTCCAGATCAACGCCGGATTCGGGTTCGTCCAACAGCACCAGATCCGGCTGCTGCGCCATGAGCTGCAACAATTCAGAGCGCTTGATTTCACCGCCGGAAAAATTACTGTTGACATCTCTGTCGAGAAATTCATGGAAATTCACCTGGCTGGACAATGCGTCCACATCAACGGATCGCTGGCCCGCGCAGATTTCGACCATGTCGCGGGTTTTAAGGCCGTTGATGGTGGGCGGACGCTGAAACGATATGCCGATTCCCATTTTTGCCCGTTCATGAATCGGCATATCGGTGATGTCCTCGCCTTTGAACGTGATTTTTCCATGGGTGACCTGGTATCCTGAAAATCCCATCAGGGTCATCATCAGGCTGGTTTTGCCCGATCCGTTGGGGCCGAAAAGAATGTGAGTCTCACCATCAGGAATGTGCATGTTCACGTTCTTCAGGATGGGTTTTCCCCCAACTTCAACCCCGAGTTCCTCGATCAGTAACATCTTGTTCGATCC
This sequence comes from Deltaproteobacteria bacterium, assembly GCA_021778975.1. Classification (GTDB taxonomy): domain Bacteria; phylum Desulfobacterota; class Desulfobacteria; order Desulfobacterales; family Desulfatirhabdiaceae; genus RAAP-1. Next base: position 13,128 of record JAJYBO010000012.1, on the reverse strand, counting down.
TTTCAACTTGCAGCGACATATGAGAAATCTGAACGTTTCTCATTCTTTTCGATGGTTCCGTCCCGAAAGAAAACCACCGAAAGTCCATATTTCGAAAAAACCGGTCAAAGCAGACCATAAGCCGAATCCTGTATTCAGAGACGGTTACCCGAGTCTGAAGGACGATCATTCCTCTGGGACGACTGTCACCAGCCGCCTCTAGCGACCTACCCGGGAGCTCAGGCGGGCAGCCTTCAAACGCTCCTCTATTTGGTCTTGCACCAGGTGGGGTTTACAAAGCTTTTCCGGTCACCCGGAAAACTGGTGCGCTCTTACCGCACCATTTCACCCTTACCCGAAGTTCACCATGCCTCACGCACAGAGATTTTTCGGGCGGTATATTTTCTGTTGCACTTTCCTTCGCGTCGCCGCGACTTCACGTTATGAAGCACCTTGCCCTGGGGTGTTCGGACTTTCCTCCGGGCGGTGTTCCGCCCGACGATCGTCTGTTCTGCTTTGACCGGGTTAAACCATCATAGGCTAAATTATGAAGCCGTCAAATTTGTCACGCCTGCTTCCAGTAGATGATCCGCTGGCAGTTTGGACACATCTTCAAACTGTCGCAGCGCTGGAGTTCATTATACATCTGCGGCGGAATGTTGACATAGCACCCGTGACATACGGCGTCCTGCACAGGCACTACAGCAATGCCCTTGGTCTGTTTGGACTGAATTTTCTGAAACAGATCCAGAACCTCAGCGTCCACTTTGCTGGATATCTCTTTCCGAACAGCATCTAATTCTTCCAGCTTTTTGTCGGCTGTTTGGGTCTCTGTATTGACGACATCCTGTTCCTTGAGAATATCTGCAACAACCGTCTGAAGCTGCGCCCGTAATTCGGCCACCTTTGTCTCGACGGCCTCGATCTGATTCAACAGCCCCACCATCTGGTCTTCAGCAGCGGCATTGATGCGTTTGAGATCTTCAATTTCTTTCAAGAGCGCCTGATATTCACGGTTGTTTTTAATGGAATTCAGCCGCTCCTGACTCTTTTTAATCAGTTCCTGATTATCTTTGACAGACAATTCCAAATCGTTATACGATTTTCTGAGTTCTGCAATGCCGGCGGTTTCATCACCGATACTGCGCTCGATACGGGTCTGATCCCGGTTCAACAGCTCAAGCTGCCTGGACGCCGCGTTCAATTGCGTTTTGACCGCAGCGGATTCGATTTCGATATTTTGAAGATTTACGAGAATATCTATCTGCTCTTTCATATCCTTTACCCGCCGTATTGGGGTTTGACGACAATGGAAAAACAGGCCGCAAATGCCCATGCGCCAATTCGCGGCCTGAAACATCTTGTTGACACGTTTATGATACTTTTCTGTTTCTCACTGACCCAAAGACTATACCATGACAAAAGGATCTTTTTCAAGCTGGCACGCCGTTACCCGGATATCCCAGGATTTTTCCGTTATCCGCTGACGAAGAAAATCGGCGATTTCATCAACCATCAGATGTTCTGAACCGAAATGGCCGATATCTACCAGGGCTTTTCCCGCGGATTCCGCATCTCTGGCGTCATGATACCGGAGATCACCGCTGAGATACACGTCCGCATCCGACGCAAAGAACGATTTCATCAGACTGGAGCCACTGCCGGAGCAAAGCGCCACCCGATGCACCACCATATCCTGTTTTCCTGTAATCCTCACGCCTGACAGCCCCAGTTTATCCCTGACCATCATCCCAAAACGACGCAATGTCACGCCACTTTCAAGATTGCCGATTCGTCCAAGGCCGATACGACCTTCGATATCCACCAGCGGATAAACATCCACGGCCATGGTTTGATATGGATGATGCGGCCGGATATTCGCCAGAATGCGAGACACATCTTTTTTTTCAACGATGGATTCTATGCGAACCTCATTTACCTGCGATACTTCGCCTGGAGTGCCAACAAACGGCGTTGCGCCAGATTCTGGACAAAAAGACCCCATCCCCGAATTGCGAAATGTACAACAGGAATAAGCTCCGATTCTGCCTGCCGGCGAATGGAACAGCGCTGTCATCACATTGTCCTCGTAACCTGCCGGAACAAAAATGACCAGTTTGCAGAGTTCTACATCCTGGGAAGGTGCAAAGACAGATGTATCATTCAACCCGATACGTCTGGCAAGCATATCGTTGAGACCGCCGGGGGTCTTGTCGAGATTGGTGTGGGACGCATAGATGGAAAGTTTGCCGAGGGCCGCCCGATACAGCAATGCCCCCATCGGAGAGCCAAAATCAAGTGACGCCAGCGGTCGAAACAGAAGCGGATGATGGGTTATGAGAAGATCAACGTTCTGCTCACAGGCAGCAAGAATGACATCTGGAAGCGGATCGAGCGCAACCCAGATGGAGTGAACCGGCCAGTCGGCATTACCTGTCTGCAATCCGACGCGATCCCAGGATTCCGCCAACCGGGCAGGCGCCAGATTTTCCATGATACGCACCACATCTCGCACACTTGGCATTCACACCTCCCCCCGTTTTCTTTCATCAAAATGAAAAAAAGGCGTGGAAGCCGCCTCCACGCCTTTTTACCTGACTATATCTTGATGGGCCCACCTGGGCTCGAACCAGGGACCGACCGGTTATGAGCCGGTGGCTCTACCAACTGAGCTATAGGCCCAATGAAAGCGACTTTTAACTTTCCCATCATTTTTTGTCAAGTCCTACCATAAAAATACTTTTTGAACAACCAGACCCATACATCCTTAAACCATGCGGCCAGCACATCACACATCAATAAAACTTTTCAGTTTTTTGCTGCGAGTTGGGTGTCGGAGTTTTCGGAGAGCCTTGGCCTCGATCTGACGAATACGTTCCCGAGTCACGGCAAAGTCCTGACCGACTTCTTCAAGGGTGTGATCCGCCTTTTCTCCAATACCAAAACGCATTCTCAGCACTTTCTCTTCCCGAGGCGTCAGCGTCGCCAGTACTTTTCGCGTCTGTTCGGCAAGGTCCAGACTGACGGCTGCATCCGATGGCAGCATGAATTTTTTGTCCTCGATGAAATCCCCCAAATGACTGTCCTCCTCCTCGCCAATAGGGGTTTCTAAAGAGATGGGTTCTCTCGCGATTTTCAGCACCTTGCGGACTTTATCGAGGGGAATCTCCATTTTTTCGGCTATTTCTTCGGGGCGAGGCTCCCGCCCCAACTCTTGAACCAGATATCGGGAGGTGCGAATGAGCTTGTTGATGGTCTCGATCATGTGAACCGGTATCCGGATCGTTCGGGCCTGATCCGCAATCGCGCGGGTAATGGCCTGACGAATCCACCAAGTGGCATAGGTGCTGAACTTGTATCCCCGGCGGTATTCAAATTTATCAACAGCCTTCATCAACCCGATATTGCCTTCCTGAATCAAATCCAGAAACTGAAGCCCGCGATTGGTATATTTCTTGGCGATACTGACGACAAGACGTAAATTGGCCTTGGTCAGTTCGCTCTTGGCCAGTTTCGCCTGATGCCATCCCTCATCAATTTCCGCAAGAACCTTCTTTATATTGTGAAATTTCGACTTCAGTAGCAGCTCTTTTTCGTGTATCTGCCGGCAAATTTCGGATAATTCGGAAAACAGCAGGGTACTGTCATCCACACTCAATTTGCACACAGACGGAATCCACTCTAAAAACGAATCGCCGTCATTCAGCCGGGAAATAAACTCATTTATTGATATATTTACGGATTCGGCGCACTGACTCAACATCTTGTGGCGTGAGTCAAACCAGTCAATCTGACTTCGGATAATCTGTTCGATTTTATCAACGATATTGCCTTCCAACCGCCAGTCTTTCAACAATTCGAATATTTTTGCATTGCGTCGGGAAATAGTGCGCCGTATTTTCCGTTGTTCATCGGAATCCATTTCCACAGAGTAGATTCTATCCCGATACGCCGTGTTCTCTTCGTGAATGGCTTTGATCTGGCGAATGGTGTCCACAAATTTTTCGGTTTGAACCACTTCATCCACATAAGCGTCGCCTTCATCAATATCTTTGAGGACATATTTAGGACGCAACGCACCGGTTTCTATTTCCTGCCCCAATTTCAGCAGACACTCGATGCCAGTGGTAGTATCAATCAGGGCTTTGAGAACTTCCTGCTCCCCGATTTCGATTTTCTTGGCAATCTCGACCTCGCCCTCACGACTGAGAAGGGTCACGGATCCCATTTCTCTCAAGTACATTTTGACAGGATCTGTAACGGAACCGAAATCCGTAATAACCGTGTCTTTTCTGGCTTTGGTTACCACATCCTTGACCTCACTGTCACCCAACTCGCCCGAAGATGATTTGTCATCCAGCATGTCGATATCCAGTTCATCGAATATCATCAGGGTTTCATCTATTTGATCCGAATTGATAATGTCTTCAGGCAGCGCCCGGTTGAGGTCGTCATAGCTCAGCGCCCCTTTTTCCTTTCCTTTCAAAATCAGGCTCTTGATAGAATTCAATGGAATTTTTTTGTCAGTTTTCCGCTTGTTAACGGACTGTTTTGCCATAATCTCCTGCCTCCTGGGGACATGTTACCATTTGAAAATCTTTTAACAGTTGCTGAAGCAATCTGTCATCATGGCTTTCTTCGGCAGCCTTGATTTTTTGCTGTAATAGACGAACACGACGTCTTTTCTGCATGGCCGCATACTGATCCATCAATTTCAGGCAGCCTTCCCGACGCCATTCTTCTCTCTGAATCGAATACTCGGCGATAATCTTTTTTTTCTCGATTTGATCGGTTTCCATCACCAGAAGTGACGGTAAATCGTCCATATGCTCCGAAAATTGTTTCATGCGGTCAAAACATGCGACAATGTCCATCGCAATCGATTTGAGCAGGGGATCCGATAGTGTCTCGATCAATTTTCGTTCGATCACCTCCGGAATGATTTCGGAAAATTGAAGCATCATGGCTATCAGACGTTTTTCAAATCTGAGATGATCATCACTGGTGCGAGTGTCGAGCGGTTTGGAAGTTGATCTGGAATGAATCGCCGGCCGATATTTTTCCTGGATGGCGCTTTCATCAATACCCGTCCGCTCGGATATTTCCCGAATCACGGAACTGCGAACCACTGCGTCTGACAGGGATGACAGCGGCGCCTCCATCTCTTGAATGACACGGAGTTTTCCTTCAAGAGAAAGTCCATGCTTCTGGATGGCGATATCCACCAAAAACGAAAACACCCCATACGCATCGGCCGCCGCCTTTCTGAAGGCGGCTGAACCATATTTTTGAAGGTATGTGTCCGGATCTTCCCCTTCGGGCAGCACCAGAATACGGATATCCCCCGGCTGGTGGTGAAGCCTGAAAAGCTCGGTACACCGCTGAGCGGCCTTGATGCCTGCCTGATCCGAATCAAAAACCAGAATGATCTTGTCACAAATCCCTTTCAAAAGGCGAATGTGTTCTTCGGTCATGGCGGTACCCAGCGTGGCCGTCGAGTTCTGAATACCGTGCAAATGCAGGGAGAGCAGGTCCATATACCCTTCCGCGACAAAAACCTCACCAGCCTGCCTGCAAAACGATCTGGCAATATCGAACCCGTACAACGATTTGCTTTTACTGTAAACTGGCGTTTCAGGGGAATTCAGATATTTGGGCAGCGATGTATCCATCACCCTGCCGCCAAAAGCGATGACCTGATGGCGGCTGTTGAAAATCGGAAAAATGACGCGGTCCCGAAAGCGATCATAATACCCGTTGCCACTGGAGCGCCGGACGATCAACCCCGCCTTTTCAACCAGATTCAGCGCTGTTCCCAGCCGCGAAAAATACTGTGTGAGGCGTCCCCAGTCCGGCGGTGCATAGCCAATTTTGAAACCGGTAAGGATATTGGCGGGAATTCCTCGCCGTTCCAGATAAGAACGAGCGCCCGCGCCATCATCCGATTTTATCAGCATGTCATGATAAACGGTCATGGCCTGCTGATTGATTTGCAAAAGAATATCCCTTTCGTTGATCTGATTTTCAGAAACCACACCTTTAGAATATTCGGGAATTGTGATGCGACATCGCCCCGCCAGGAATCGAACGGCTTCCGGAAACGTCAGACCCTCCTGCTTCATGATAAAGGTAAAAACATTGCCGCCCTCACCACAACCAAAACAATAAAACATCTGTTTATCCGGAGTCACGGTAAAAGAAGGCGTTTTTTCAGAATGGAACGGACACAACCCCAGATAGTTTCTTCCCGATTTTTTCAAGACAACGGACTCTGAGATAATTTCTAAAATATCGGATGCATATTTTATTTCTGAAATTTTTTCTGCCGGGATTGTATAAGGCAAGAATGGGCCTCCCTGTATATCGGAAAAGGCAGGCGGGACGGACGACTTCGTAAAAAGTACGGATGCCGTACTGCGCCCCCATCTGCGTGGCGTATCTACAACTACGCTAGATCATCAAGGATTTGCGCCTCTTGCCTGCGAACTTTCTATAAAGCCATCCGGAATTCGATTTTTCTGCGATCTCATTAGGATAAAAAAAGTAAAATAAACTAATGCCGCTGAATTCAATTGTCAAATCAAAATCCACAAAAAACGAATAAAAAATGGCAAACCCATCGTCATTGCAAGGATTCATCGTAATAATATTGACTCTGAAAATGATCTATGATAGCCCATAGACGTGCATATATCTGTTTTCGGTTTCGTATCATGGTATTCAACCACTTTTCAGATGAAGGAGAACATTCGTATGACGCTCCAAGATTTTCCCCCCCGATTCATTCAAGGGCTTGCGGAGATTCATCAGTCACTCGACCTGACAACCACAAAAGAAACGGCTGTTCGGATTGCATCACAGATTTTTGGCGCTTATGGCGCCAGTTTGATGCTGTTCGACCGGTCTCATGAAGTCATGAAGATTTCCGAAGCCTTTGGTTTGAGCGAAGATTACAAAACCAAAGGAGATGTGGATCCTCGAAAAAGTCTGGGCGAAACCCTTCAGGGCAATGTGGTGGTCATTCGGGATGTCACCACGGATCCCAATTTGCAATATCGCCAGGAAGCCATCAAAGAAGGCATCAGAAGCATTGTCGGAATACCGGTAGGCGTCGGCAACGTACTTATCGGTTCGCTTCGCCTTTATTTTTCCACGACCAAAGATATTTCGTGGGAAGAAATGGAATACCTCAAAATGATGGCGATCCATATCGGGTTGGCGTTGCGGAAGGCATTTTATTTTGATTCGATCAAATCTTCCACCACCAACATCCATCTGATGCCGCCGTTCCAGATCGGCGAAGCAATGCTGAATCTGGTCAAAACCGCTACCCTTTCCGGGCTTTCCAAAGGATGTTCCCTGTTTCTGCTCAAACAGGAGAGTGGAATGCTGGAACGCGTCGCTTCTTTTGGCCTGAGCGAACGCTATCAGGCCAAAGGCAACCTCTATGTTGCCCAAAGCATCGGCGAGATATCCACCGGAAAACCTGTGGTAATTTCCAAAGTAGCCACAGATCCGCGGGTTCAGTACCGTGAAGAAGCATTGTCGGAAGGCATCAAGGCCATCATCGGGTACCCGGTATCCATCGGCCCCAAAATCATTGGCGCATTGCGATGGTACTACGATTTCGAGTTTGACCCGGATCAAGACCATCTTGTCTGGAAAGAATATCTGGCACATAACGTGGGCATGGCTATCGAAAAGAACCAGTTGCTGATTCAGTTGAAAACCCGTCAGGACTGGTACGCCGATATCCTGTTCGAAATGGACGCCAAACCCTACAGCATTTCGTGACAACTGGATGTGAAAGAGATTTTTGGCCGCTCCGGATACGTGGGGCGGAACTCTGTCGCCATCAACCATGACAATACGCCTTCGTTCCTTCATCGCGTTTGCCGCGGAACGAAGGTTTTACAAAAACGCTGATATGTCTTTTCAATTTCGACCAGTTAGAAGGTCGTTATTGTTTAAAAGCGATATATCGGCGTCAATTTCCTCTCTATGGAATCCCGTTACCGATGAATTCAAATCTCACTTTCTCCCCCCTGTTTACAGACCTGTATGAACTGACCATGATGGCGGCCTACAAGAAAAACGACATGATGGCGACCGCCACCTTTTCACTGTTCATTCGGGGATACGATCAGCTCAACCGGGGGTATTTCATTGCCGCAGGGCTTGAAGACGCCCTGAACAGTCTCGAACGCCTGCGATTTTCAACAGAAGATGTCGAGTATCTCCGAAGTTTGAACTTGTTTCCAGAATCATTGCTCCACACCCTTCCGGATTTCCGTTTTAGCGGTGAAGTCTGGGCCATGCCTGAAGGCACCATTTGCTTTCCTGACGAACCCCTGCTGGAAATCTCCGCGCGTGTTGACGAAGCCCAAATACTGGAAACTTTTTTGATCAATATCGTTGGATTTCAAACCAATATCACCACCAAAGCGGCCCGCTGCATCCAGGCGGCCAGCGGCAGACCCATCGTGGATTTCAGTCTGCGCCGCACCCAGGGGCTGGATGCCGGAATGCAGGTGGCCAGAAGCACCTACATCGCCGGGTTTTCTGGAACCAGTAATGTGTTGGCCGCCCGTAAATATGGCATACCGGTGTCCGGCACCATGGCGCATTCTTTCGTTCAGGCGTTTGGCAATAACCGCGACGCCTTTCGGGCGTACGCCCTGGCGTTTCCTGACGACAGCGTTTTTCTGATTGATACCTGGGATGTACTTCAGGGCGCTCGTGATGCAGTGGATGTCGCAACCATTATGGCGCAAAACGGACACTCGTTGAAAGCCATCCGGATTGACAGCGGCGATATGATGGAAACCAGCCGGCAGGTACGCCGGATTCTGGATGACGCAGGGCTGTGTCAGGTGCAAATTATCGCGACCAGTGGTTTTGACGAGTATAAAATTGAAAAGACGCTGGCAGAAGGCGCCGCCATTGACGCTTTCGGCGTCGGCGCCAACATCGGGGTGTCTTCGGATTCGCCTTTTCTGGATATCGTGTACAAAATGGTGCGGTATCGCGATCGGGATGTCAAAAAAACCAGCCCGGGAAAAAAGACCCTTGCCGGAAAAAAGCAGGTTTTTCGCAGAAAAACCGCCGATGGAAATCTCCTGGAAGATATCATCACCTGCCGCAATGACATCATCGAAGGCGCCGAACCGCTTTTGGAAATGGTCATGGTCAATGGCAAACGCACTCGACCACCGTTATCTCTGATAGAAATCCGGACAAAAATCCAGTCCGCCCTGCCAACCCTCGACCGCCGATATGCAACCCTGCAGCAGCCGGATAGATACCCTGTCCATGTAAGCCAGAATCTTTCAATGCTCCAATAGGGCGTCAATGATGATGCTCTCGTAAAAAAAGGAGGATTATTATGGAACAGCTTCTCAGTACTGTTTTCCATCGGCAGCATGTGAATCTGGGCGCGCAGATGGCGCCATTTGGCGGATGGGATATGCCGATTCAATATCGGACGGGAATCGTTCAGGAACATCTGGCCACTCGCAGTCATGCGGGGCTTTTCGACGTATCTCATATGGGACGTTTCATCGTTGCAGGAAGATCCGCTCTGGATTTTTTACAGGGTGCGCTTACCGGCAACGCCGCGGGGCTTGAACCCGGAGACAGCCAATATACGCTGATCGCCAACGAAGAAGGGGGCGCCATTGATGACGCCTATCTGTATCGGTTTGTCGCGGATCACTACCTTCTGGTGGTCAACGCATCCAACCGCGAAAAAGACATGGCGCACTTGCAGTCCATTCTGCCCCGATTTTCGGACATTCAGTTGCAAGATGTCACGTTCACCATGTCCATGCTCAGTCTGCAGGGGCCATCAGCAAAAGATATCCTCTGCGCGATCATGGACTCCGGAGCGTTACCGGAGCCGCTTAAGAACAAACTGAGTCTCGCGGTGCTGCATGGCATTCCCGTAAAAATCGCCAGAACCGGATACACGGGGGAACCCCTGGGATTCGAAGTGTTCATGGACAGCCATGCCGCGCCGGAACTCTGGGATATCCTCGTTGAAAAAGGCGCGGCGCCCGCGGGACTGGGCGCCCGGGACACGCTCCGACTCGAGGCGGGGCTTCCCCTTTACGGTCATGAATTGGGGCTTGGCCCGGACGGAAATGAAATACCGGTTTTCGCACTGCCGCTCAGCAGAATCGCCGTCAGTTTCTCCGCTTTAAAGGGTGATTTTATTGGAAAAGATGCCCTGTACCGGCAGTTTATAGCCATGAAAGCCATCATGGATCAGGATTACAGCCGGATTCACGATCTTCCCCGAATGATCTTCTCCATCGCATTGACCGATAAAGGCGTGATGCGTCCTGGATGCCCGGTATTCAAGGATCGGAAGCAGGTGGGGCATATCACCAGCGGGACCATGGTTCCTTGTTTCAAAACACGGGCATCTGACGTCTTTCCTGAAATCACATCTGAAAAAACCATGCGTTCCATCGGGCTGGCGCTTATAGACAGTTCCCTGCACGAGGGCGACGTCTTGCAGATTGATATCCGCGGGAAATTGTCTCCCGCGGTCATCGTCCCCTATCATCTGCGCAGTGACGCACCGCCATTTGCCAGAGCCGTGGCCCACGATCGCCTGTTTCAGAAAGAAGAACCCGCCACTTCGGAAAACGGCTGCTTTCAAAAAGCCTGCGCTCTGATAGACAACGCCATCCGCAATACAGCCTGGCGCCAGCAGGAATGCATCAATCTGATTCCTTCCGAAATGACACCGTCTCTGCTGGTGCGGCTGCTTTCCGTTATGGATCCATCCGGACGCTATGCGGAACATAAAAAGATGAAAGCCTTTGGTGAAATCGAGGTATTTTATTATCAAGGCGTTGATTTCATCGCCCGTGTCGAATCCATGTTGCAGCAAGAATTGCGTCACTATCTGGGGTGTACGCAGGTGGAAACCCGCCCGATTTCCGGCCAGATGGCCAATACGACCGTGTTCAGCGCTCTCTGCGACTACATCAACCGTGCGGATCGCAAAACCGAGCAGCGCCGCATTCGTTGCGTACTGAACCATCATATCATCAAAGGCGGCCACCTGAGCGCACAGCCGATGGGCGCGCTCAGGGATTATGTGGCGCGGGATCCAAAAACCGAAAAGGCGGCGGTCGTCAACTTTCCGGTGCTTGAAGAAAATCCTTATCGAATAGATGTCGCCGGCGCCTGTCAGATGATCGCGGAATATCACCCCGAATTGATCGTTTTCGGTAAAAGTATGATTCTGCACAAAGAACCGGTAGCGGACATCCGTGCTTTCGTGGATTCCCAGGGGATGGATTGTGTGATCCTTTACGACATGGCGCATGTTCTGGGACTGTTTGGCTCATATTATCAAGATCCGTTTACGGAAGGCGCGCATATTGTTACGGGTTCGACCCATAAAACGTTTTTCGGCCCCCAGCGCGGCATCATCGCATCCGATTACACCAGGGAAAGCATACAGTATCCGCTTTGGGAAGCCATTGAACGCCGGGCGTTTCCCGGCGGCGTCAGCAACCACCACCTGGGAACGTTGTTGGGGCTGTTGATGGCTGCCTATGAAATGAACGCATTCAAGGATCCGTACCAGAGGCAGGTCGTCGCCAACGCCAAAGCTTTTGCAACCGCGCTGAAAGACTGTGGACTCTGTGTCGAAGGCGATCCGGCGGTGTCTTTCACAGAAACCCATCAGGTGATCCTCTCCGTCGGCTACGCCGCAGGAGCCGAAATCGCCCGACGACTCGAAAATAACGGCATCATCGTCAATTATCAGGCAACCCCCGGCGAAGAAGGCTTTACGGCCGCAGGCGCTTTAAGAATGGGGGTTGCCGAAATGACGCGATTCGGCATGAATGAAACCGACTTTCAAGAACTTGCAGAAATGATGCAGTCTGTTATAATACACGATAAAATCGTATCGTCACACATCAAGGCATTCCGAAAACGGTTTCGGAAAATGTGCTACTGTTTTGAAGAACCTGAAATCGTCCAGCGGATACAAGATTTACTGGGCGCAATCATCTAACCAAATTTACATATCATCCGGCAGGATCGGCGGGTATTTTGACTGATTTCCCGCCAACCGCCGGAGGATACAGGACAGGCATCGTTATGATAAAATTGCTGTTTCGCCACGTTGTGGTGTTGATCTGCATCCTGTGGACATCCACTGCCGTGGCATCGGATCTGTCCGGCCGAAAAGAAACGCCCATTCCTCAAACCATCACCCCCGGTCTGAATTATCTGCTGTCTCTGGTGGGGACCAACCATCCTCAGGCGCTCAAAGAAGACGCCATTCAGCCGGTAATTGATTTCATTTTGTCCTCCAAAGACAAAAACACCCTCTATTATCCCGAAAACCACTCCGGTATGTCATCCGCGTATTATGATTTCGATATTCACAAAAGCCTTGAATACATTCTGGAACTGGGGTTCAACCCTCATATTCCGCCCTTTATCCTGTCGCCATCCTCTATCCGGCTGTCCTATTGGACGGAAATCAATGGGAAAAAACAGAATATCCCCAACCTGGCCGCCAAACTGTCTCAATTAGACAAGCCCTACATGCTGAACGGTGTCGAACACGAGGAAATCACTCCGGATGTCAACACAGGCGCATATTATGCCTATGATTTAAACCGGACGCTGGTGCTGTTGAAATATCAGGGAAAACCCGTTCTGATTTCCGTTGCCAGACAGAAAAACGTATCCGATGTCGGTAAAAAAGGGCTGGTGTTAGGGAAAGACGATAACTGGAATTACTTTTATTCAGGGCAAAATGGCCTGAATAAGCCGGGATTGGGGTGGGTCAATTCTTACATGTACGATTCCTGCACCGTATCCATATACATCCAGCAAAATGATTCGCTGGTGCGGTGCGGCATATACAAATGGCTGAGAGCCGGCTGGGCAAACATGAACATGGTCCAGAATATTCATATCTATCGGGGAATTCAGCGCTATACACGCACATTGACACAGATTCTGGAATATCCTTCGCTTCCCGGCCCCGATAAAATGGCGGAGATATTCGCCACAATTCAGGGTTTTTCTGAAAATGAGCTGCGAGGAAAAATCAGGGACTATCTCGCCCTCTTATCTCACAAATACGGTCAGAACGCCTCGTTAATCAAA
>JAJYBO010000201.1 GCA_021778975.1 Deltaproteobacteria bacterium | reverse complement strand
ACAGAATGCGGCCAAGCCCTTAATAGCCGCCAGAGAACCAGGATGTCAAGTTCAAAGCACCTCCGATCAATGCGGAATGACTATGTGGTGATGATGTCGCCACATTTGCAGCACCCCTGTCAGAGGCTCCGGACCGATGCGTAAACTCCCTGAAAATGGGCAACTCAGCGTCAGGATCAAAAAAAGAATGAACGCAATGATGCCGGCCAGGGCGCCTGTGGTCGCCATGTGCAGCCATGTATTTTTGGCGCTGAACATGTAAGTGAACGCCACACATATGACAGCACCTGAGATCAGCAGTATCCACAATAAAGATGGAATTCTGGACTGGCCACTCAACAAACGAGACCTCCGGATAGCGCCCAGATCGTTGAGACGGGTTATGGATTCCCGGTAGAAAGTTTGCTCCCGTTTTGTCTGTGTCTGAATTCGATATACGGTATTCCAGATGTCTTCGTAGGCGTTGCTGGCTACCGGGCTGATTCGATGCTGCGACATGGCATGCCACTCATCGGAGATAACCGCTTTTACATACGTGACAATCTTCGCTTCGAGTTCATCTCTTACCGACTCGGGAAAGACCTGAGCGTCTCGCAGTAAATTGCTGATGCGCACCGCCTCGTGCTGTACATGGTTCTGGGCGTCCCGGTACTGCTGCCAGACAACAACCGTAATGAATCCGAGCAGAACCGCATACACCATCCCGATCATCGAATAGACGAACCCGGCGGCTTCATGATCCTCTCTGAGTTTGGAATAATGCACCTGGCGCCGGACGATACAAACACCGGTAACAGATACAAGAACGCTTGACACCACAATAACGATACCCAGCATCGGGCCTGGATCCGTAAAAAACTGCATGACAAATCCTTTAAAGTCCCTATCAGGAAGTTCTCAAAACCCTTTACACCATATCAGCGCTTCTGATATGGTAACAGACAGAAACATTCCCCCCAAAAAACAATCATTGAAAAGAGATATGGCGCTATCTGTATGAAAGACGAAAATGGCCTTTATTATTATCCCTTTACGGACAACAAACATGTTCGCATGTATGTGATGGATGACGACGGCGTTATCTGTTTCAGAATGTGGCGTCAGGACGATCCTGAACTCTGGAACGCTCACGGCTGGGTGCCGTACAGGGCCATCCTGGAAGCGGCGCAGATGAACACGCAGAAGCATTTTAACCCCACGCAGGCGTATGACATCCGGGTGGCGCGGGCGCTGCTGGATGAAACTCAATGAAATGACGGATGATACGGAAGATATCTGAGTACCCGAATAGCACGCAGACACCTTCCGTTGACAGCGTCATCAATACCGGTAATGATCGGGCTTGAACGGCCCCTCGACCGGAACTCCCAGATAATCCGCCTGAAATTCCGTTAACCGGGTCAGCCTTACCCCCAGTTTGCCAAGGTGCAGCCGCGCCACTTCTTCATCTAAAAGCTTGGGCAGGGTATAAACCTTTTTTTCATGTGGCTTTGAGGCCAGCGCAATTTGGGCCATGCACTGATTGGTGAAACTGTTGCTCATCACGAAACTGGGGTGACCGGTCGCGCATCCCAGGTTGACCAGCCGGCCTTCCGCCAGCACCAGGATGGACCTGCCGGATTCCAGTGTCCACTTGTCCACCTGAGGCTTGATGAGGGTCTTGACGCAACGCGAATTCGACTCCAGGTGCCGCATATCAATTTCGTTGTCGAAATGGCCAATATTGCAGATAATGGCCTCATTCTTCATCTGCTCCATATGCGCGCCGGTAATCACATGATAGCACCCGGTGGCCGTGATGAAGATATCGCCGATAGCGGCGGCGTCTTCCATCGTCATGACCTGATAGCCTTCCATCGCGGCCTGAAGCGCGCAGATCGGGTCTATTTCCGTGATGATTACGCGTGCGCCAAAGCCTCGCATGGATTGAGCGCATCCCTTTCCGACATCCCCATACCCGCAGACCACCGCCACTTTTCCGGCGATCATGATATCCGTTGCCCGTTTGATGCCGTCCGCCAGGGACTCGCGGCAGCCATAGAGATTGTCGAACTTGGACTTGGTGACCGAATCGTTGACATTGAAGGCCGGAAACAGCAGTTCGCCCTTTCGGGCCAGATGATAGAGGCGGTGAACGCCGGTCGTGGTTTCTTCGGACACGCCCCGGATTTTGGCGGCAACAGATGTCCACAACCGGGGATTTCTCTGGAGGCTGGCCTTCATTCGGGCAATCAGGCATTTCATGTCCGCACTGTCATAATTCTGATCGAGCAGAGACGGCTCTTTTTCGATGGCAACCCCCTGATGGACATAGAGCGTGGCATCTCCGCCGTCATCCACGATCAGATCCGGTCCGGAGCCGTCAGGCCAGAGCAGAGCCTGCTCCGTACACCACCAGAATTCTTCGAGCGATTCGCCTTTCCAGGCGAAAACCGCGGCGGATCCGTTTTGGGCAATGGCGGCGGCCGCGTGATCCTGCGTCGAAAAAATATTGCAGGTCGCCCAGCGAAGCTCCGCGCCCAGAATTTTAAGGGTTTCGATCAACATGGCCGTCTGAATGGTCATGTGAAGACTTCCCATGATTTTTAAGCCATTGAGAGGCCTGGACGGGCCGTACTTTTCCCGAACGGCCATCAGCCCGGGCATTTCATTTTCCGCCAGCTTCATTTCACGGTTGCCGAAGTCCGCCAGGGAAATATCGGCGACCTTGTATGGAAGCGAAAGATCAAGATCACGCACAGAAGGGGTCTCCTTTGTCATAGAATATTGTGAAATGCATGGACATCGGCATTTCTATTGGGTTTGTATGTCTTTTTTGCGGCATCAGATACCCGCTTTTTCTCTCAACACAGTGGCAATGCTCGTATTCTCCCAGGTGAATTCCGGTTCGTTTCTGCCAAAATGCCCGTAAGCCGCGGTTTTTCTGTAAATGGGCCGCAGCAGATCCAGATATTCGATAATCGCCGCGGGCCTCAGATCAAAGACTTCCTGAACGATTTCCTTGACCCGTTCTTTGGGAATCAGACCGGTGCCCATCATGTCAATCATGATGGATACGGGTTCGGCCACGCCGATCGCGTAGGCGATCTGAATTTCGCATTTCTTGGCGATGCCGGAAGCCACGATGTTTTTAGCCACATGACGCGCCATATAGGAGGCGCTGCGATCTACTTTGGAGGGGTCTTTTCCCGAAAAGCAGCCGCCGCCGTGGCTTCCCTGGCCGCCGTAGGTATCAACGATGATCTTGCGCCCGGTAAGGCCGCAGTCGCCCATCGGGCCGCCAATGACAAATTTTCCGGTGGCGTTGATGTAATAACGAGTGTCGCCGTCCATCATGTTGCGGGGAATGACCTTGCGGATGACTTCCTCGATGATGGCTTCCTTCAGATCTTCATACACGACGTCGGCCTTGTGCTGGGCTGCGATGACAATGGTGTCCACCCGCTTGGGGACGCCGTCTTCATACTCGATGGTCACCTGAGATTTACCGTCCGGACGCAGAAAATCGAGGCTTCCGTTTTTTCGGACCGTTGACAACCTCTGGCAGAGCTTGTGGGCATACATGATGGACATGGGCATCAACTCCGGCGTTTCGTCGGTGGCGAACCCGAACATCAGCCCCTGATCTCCGGCGCCCTGTTCTTTAAACAACCCTTCGCCGATATTCACCCCCTGCGCGATGTCCGGGGACTGATGGTCAATGCTGGTCAGCACCGAGCAAGTCTTCCAGTCAAACCCCATCTGGGAGGAATGGTAGCCAATCTCCCGAATGGTGTTTCGAGCGATTTCCGGCATTTCTACATAACAGGAGGTGGAAATTTCTCCGGCAATAAACACCAGACCGGTCGTCACCAGCGTTTCGCAGGCCACCCGGCAGTTTTTGTCCTGACCGATAATGGCGTCTAAAATGGAATCGGATACGGCATCCGCCACTTTATCCGGATGGCCTTCGGTGACGGATTCGGATGTAAAAAAGAATTTTTCGCTCATGGAATCTCCTTGGTTGTCAAGATGCCGCTGACGGCGGCATAAGCAGTGTATTGTCTATTAATCGGGTTTTTCCAACCTTGACGGCCAGCGCCATCAAGGCGGGGAGGGTGACGGTGGCAATGTTTTCGAGGGTATTCGAATCACAGATAGTGACATAATCAATCTCGGTTTCCGGAAAAGACTGTATCAGGCGCGATGCGGACGCCACCAGGGCGGCGGTGCTGGTCTGGCCGCCGGTAAGCAGCGTTTGCGCTTCTTGCAGCGAACGGGAAAGCGACAGCGCCGCCGGACGCTGTGAGGCGTTCAGGTAGGCATTGCGAGAACTCATGGCAAGCCCGTCCGCCTCCCGAACGATGGGGGCGCCGACAATCCGGATGTCCATATCCATGTCCTGCACCATTTGCCGAATGATCGTGAGCTGCTGATAGTCCTTCTGGCCGAACACCGCCACATGGGGTTTGACAATGTTGAAGAGCTTGGTGACGATGGTCGCCACCCCTCTGAAGTGAACGGGCCTGGATGCGCCGCACAGATAAACCGGCAGCTTTTCAAGCGTGACAAAGGTCTGAAAGCCCGGTCCGTAAATATTCTCGGCATCCGGATAAAAGAGAATATCCACGCCTTCACCACTGCACATATCCCGGTCACGTTCGAAATCACGGGGATAGGCCGCCAGGTCCTCACCAGGGCCAAACTGGGTGGGGTTGACGAATATGCTGACCACGAGGATATCCGCCATGCCTCTGGCCAGCCGCATCAGAGAGAGATGTCCAGCGTGAAGAAACCCCATCGTGGGCGCCAGCGCGATGGTCTTCCCCTGACACCTCAGAGAATTGGCCCTTGCCTGCATATCGGATTTCAAGGTAATGATGTCTATAAAAGCCTCCTTCACCGGAAATATCGCACCACCGGCGACCGTATCTGTAACCGCTGTCATCGAAACAATACCGGATTTTTCACGAAAAACAGCGTTCGTTTTTTATCATGAAGCCGCTGATATTACAATCGGACATTTGCCGTAATGTCCGAATTTTCCAGTGATCGGAGAACCTGTCGAGGATTTCCCGATATACGCCTGCTGGATGTCACCACTTTCGCCAATCGCTATTCAGACAGCTTGATATTGAGATAGAAACCGATTATAGTATCTTCAGATAATTCACCCAAAAGGCGACGACCTGTTTTTCAGAGAGGAGCGCATTATGATTTCAGGTATTCTTTCCCCCATGCACTTGATTGTTATATTGATCATCGTATTGATCATTTTCGGGCCAGGGAAACTCCCGGATCTTGGAAATTCTCTGGGAAAGTCCATCAAGAACTTTAAAAAAGCGGTAAACGGCGATGAAAATCTCGATGGTTCTTCCGATTCAAAAAAAATAAACGCCGCGGACAGTGCATCAACCGCCAAAAAGACAGACGGCTCTCACTGATATCGCTACAACCCGCCCGCCATCATAGCGAAACATCTTATGAAAATTCAAATCATTATGATAGTGGCACATATTTTTTGAACCGCCGTGTCACAACTGACCGGGCAGTGGATGGTTTTTTCAGACCAGAGCGTTCATTTTATAAACACGAGTCCGTTCCATCCATTAGCGGCTTTTTCCCGGCGACATTTCAAAGACAGTTCCGCGTACCGGGTTTTGAGCTTTTCCGCCTCATCGCCCCGTATGCCTGAAAGAATCACCGCTCCTTGCGGATGGATATGTTTCGAAATGTAGTCGCTCAATCG
>JAJYBO010000200.1 GCA_021778975.1 Deltaproteobacteria bacterium | reverse complement strand
TTTGCCGTTTGCCTAACATGCCGCGCCAGTAGCCTTTGGCCTGAATTTGTCGCCACATGTTGCGGTAAAAGACCCGGTTCTGTTTTCCGGAGGCGATGAGTTTGGGGGTGTGACCCACCGCCTCCGCTTCGGTATAACCGGTGATTTTCGTGAACGCGTGATTGACGGAAATGATGATGTTGGACGGATCGGTAATGACAATGGCTTCCTGACTGCCATTGAACACCATGGCGCCGAGTTTGACCTGACGTTCGGTGCGCAGGGTGCGGGAACACTCCAGCAGGGCGGTCAGCATGCGATCCGTGCAGACTGGTTTGGAGACATATTTATCCACCCCGATATTGATGGCGCGCATCAGGTAGTCCGTCTGTTCAAATGCGGTGGTGACGATGATGGGCGTTGTTTTATCTTGTTTGCGGATTTCGTGGGCCAGGGTCAATCCGTCCATGACCGGCATCTGGATATCGGTGATGACAATATCCGGGTGTTCTTTCTGAAAAATTTCCAGCCCGGAAGCGCCATTTTCAGCGGTGAACAGCGTTTTGACGCGGTGTTCCAAATAATGGCCGAGCTGGTTTCTGGCTTCCGCGTCGTCCTCAACATAGAGCACGGTCAGCGATTTTAGAAAAATTCCGTTCTTTTTGCTGTGACTCATACCGGTTTGTCCTTTTTTCAGATTGTAAAATGGATCAATTTACAAGTTATCTAAATAAGTTGACACCATATTGAAAACATTCTCCGTTTGTTTATAAATATCCAGCGCCTGCTTCTCTGTAGGAAATCCTGATGGAAGAAGCCCCATGGTTGCAGGATATCTGGATTCTATGTAAATACTGTCAATCAGCTCAAAAAAATCGAATTCAATATCAAATGCGACAAAATTGCGTACCAGCCGATATAGCTCTTTGGTGTTATGTATCCGGGGAACACGTTCGCCATTTTCGTCAAGGATGGCTTTAAGAATTTTTTCTATTGTTTGTTGACATAAAAACAGAACAATGTTTGCGTGATATTCATCGTTTAGCAGCTTATGGGCCGCGCTGTAATCTCTTCGGGCAAATTCCATCCATGCTTCAGCGCTCTGTTTCAATTTCAATTCCCTCAGACGTTATCTGCACTGCAAGCGCATTGTTTATTTTAAGAAAAACTTCCCATTCAGACCTAGTGTAATATAAAAGATCAATAGGTATGGGGATATCTCGAAGACGCCTGAGAATAGCTTGTTTACATTGAATACGTTCACTGAAGGCGGATAGAAATCGCTCTTCTTTGGAGACGAAAACAATATCCACATCGCTTTCAGCTTCCGCCGCACCTCTGGCATGGCTGCCGAACAGGATAAGCTTCATAGGCTGCATGGGTTTCAACCGCCTGGTAATTTCCGATTGAAGTTCAATGGTTGATAGCATCGTTATCATCTCCGATATACAGGACGAACAGTGTTAAGGTGATTTCCAACAAAGAACATCCTGTGCTGAAATGTAAGGTTTATATTCCCCCCTTGAAGGGGCCATGGGGGTGTTCTTCTCTTCTCCGAATGGTATATTCTATGTTGGAAATCACCTAAGCACATTGTTTCAGCACGGCGGCGGCAATTTCTTCGAGCGGCAGCACCTTGTGTACCGCACCCCGTTTGATGGCTTCCTGCGGCATACCGAATACCACGCAGGTGGCCTCATCCTGAGCGATGGTAAAAGCGCCGGCGTCTTTGAGTTCTTTCATGCCGTTGGCGCCGTCGTCTCCCATCCCTGTCATGATCGCGGCCACCGCATTTTTACCGGCGTAACGGGCCGCAGAGCGAAACAGAACATCCACAGACGGGCGGTGCCGGGATACCAGCGGCCCCGGACGCACCTCGACATAATACCGGGCGCCGCTGCGCTTCAGCAGCGTGTGCATGTTGCCCGGCGCAATCAAGGCCCTGCCCCGGATCACGGTGTCGCCGTCTTCCGCCTCTTTCACGGATATGCGGCAGGTTTCATCGAGACGTCGGGCGAAGGAGGCCGTAAAATGCTCCGGCATGTGCTGTACGATGACGATGCCGCTGGCGTCGCGGGGCATGTCTTCCAGAAAAACCCGCAGTGCTTCGGTGCCGCCTGTGGATGCCCCCACCACAATGACTTTTTCCGTCGTCTGAATCATGGTGCTGGTTGGCGCTTTGGCGATCACGGCGTCCGCGCTCAGTTTGGGCAGGGCTTTCTGAGGCCGTATCAGGCGCCGGGGCCGCGCCAGGGCTGCGGCCTTGATGGCATCACAGATACGGATTCGAGATTCTTCCAGAAAATTTTTGGTGCCCAGTTTCGGCTTCTGGATGATTTCGATGGCGCCGTATTCCAGCGCCCTGAGCGCAACATCCGATCCCTTTTCCGCCAAGCTGGAACATAGTACCACAGGAATGGGATGCTGAGACATGATTTTTTGCAAAAATGTGATGCCGTCCATCCGCGGCATTTCTACATCGAGGGTGATGACATCCGGAATCTCCGATTTGATGCGATCCGCCGCGATAAATGGGTCGCCGGCGGTTCCCATGACGGTGAGCTGAAGGTCGGACTCGATAATGTCGCTGAGTGTCTGACGCACCAGCGAGGAATCATCCACGATCAACACCCGAATTTCTCCTCCTGATTTCATGATAGCACCCCCTTTCGATAAATGGTGGGCGCTGTAAAGCAAAAGGGAACGTTCATGGTGTTGATGCTTTCGGCATGCCCCATAAAAAGATATCCTCCGGGAGAAAGATGATCGTAAAACATGCGAATGAGTCGCTCCTGTGTTTTTAAATCAAAATAAATCATGACGTTACGACAGAAAATGATATCCAGAGGTTCTCGGACAGGGGGCCGTGCTTCCATCAGGTTGAACCGGTGGAAGCACACCCGGCTTCTCACTTCGGGTGCAATGCGCACCAGCTTTTTACAGGGGTCTTTGCTTTTCAGCAGATATTTTTTTCTCAAGGCATAGGGTACCGGAGCAATCTTTTCTTCACTGTAAATAGCGGTTCTGGCGATATCGAGTACTTTCGTTGAGATATCTGTGGCGATAATGGAGAAGTCGGTTTCCGGATGACTTTCCGTAAATTCGCTGAGTACCATCGCCAGTGTGTAGGGTTCGTCGCCGGTGGAACACGCGGCGCTCCAGGCAATGATTTTTTTTCGCGGCGCCGCCTGATTTCCGGTCAATTCCGGAAGGGCCTGACGGGTCAGATAATCAAAATGGTGCGGTTCGCGGAAGAAATCGGTCTTGTTGGTGGTGACCGCATCAATCATGAATACAGCCTCCTCCTTCATGCCTTTTTCCGTGAACAGATAATCGCAATAGGCGGTAAAGGTGCCCATACCGCATTGTTTCATCCGTTTGCGAAGACGGCCTTCCAGAAGGGTTTTCTTCACCGGCGGCAGATGGATGCCGTATTCCTTGTGAATGAACTGACTTACCCGCAGAAAGTCTTTGTCCGAAAGATTCTTTTCAGAAGATGCGTTCATACTGGTCACTCGCGAGGGGCAACCCCACAGGGTCGTCCCTATATCGTATGGGGTGTTTTGGGTTTGAAATCACCTGACGGCGCACATACGGTGAAAATTGCCCCGCTATCCGTGTTGTGGGCCATGATGTTGCCGTTCATGTGACGTTCGATAATCATTTTGGACATATACAGACCGATGCCTGTCCCCTGCTCTTTGGTGGAAAAATAGGGATCGAAAATCTTGTCCAGTACATCGGGGGGAATACCGGGGCCATTGTCTTCCACAAGGATGCAGCCCTGATCGCCGCGTGTTTCGATACGGATATCCACCCGTCCATCCGTATTCCGGTGTGCGGCAATCGCCTCTTTGGCATTTGACAAAAGGTTGAGCAGCACTTGTGAGAATTCATTGGGAAAGCCCTGTAACATCACGTCGTGTTCTGTATCGCAATGGATGGTGATGTTGCTGTTGTTGAAGCTGGCTTCCACCAGCGACAGGGCTTCGTGAATCTGACGACGGGCGGAAAAGACAGAGGATGTCCTGTCCGATCGAAAGAAATGAAAAAAATCGCTGATGGTCGAGGACATTTTCTGAATCAGCCGCTGGCAGTCTGCAGACGCTTTCTTCAGATATTCGGCGGTCAGCTCGTTGAACTCGAAAGCGTCTTCGATGTTGGCGACAATCAGCCCCAACGCATTCAGCGGCTGTCGCCACTGGTGCGCGATGTTGCCGATCATCTCGCCCATGGCCGCCATCCGGCTTTGTTGAATCAGCGCCTGATCTTTCTGGCGTATTTCGTTGACAGCCTTGTGGATACGATCCTCTAGAAAATGATTCAAGGATTCAAGTTCCTGCTGTTTGACCGACAGCACATCTTCCGCCCGCTTCCGTTCCGCAATCTCGACCTGAAGCTGCAATACCGTTTTTTCGAGTTCTACGGTTCTTTCCCGCACGAGGCGTTCAAGCAGATTTTTTTGCCGTCGCAGGTTGTCTTCCGCATTTTTCATGCGAAGGGCGGTGCGAACCTGGGCTACCAGGACATGTTCTTCGACGGGTTTGGGCAGATAGGCGTCCGCACCACTGTCCAGCCCCTTGATGATATCCTCGGAGCCGGTCAGTATGGCCGATATCATGATGATTGGTATGTGCCGGGTGTGTTCATCCTGTTTCAGCCGTTTGCAGACTTCATAGCCATCCATTCCCGGCATACGGATGTCGAGCAGCACGACATCGGGAATTTCGTTTCGGGCCTTTTCAATGCCGGCCGGCCCTGATATTGCGGTTGTGACGTGGCTTCCGGGCAGAAAATTTTTTAAGATCGCGGACAGCGTAATCAAATTGTCCGGTTTATCGTCAATGGCCAGTATGTTGGGCATGATTGAAGTCGCCTCCTTCAGCTCCATCGGGAACGAGGTTTCAGCATCCGCCGGATGCAGGTCAGCAGGTTTTCCTTATCCACATCGCCTTTTTGAATCAATTGCTGGATATGGTTGCCATTCAGCTTTTGGATGTCTTCCGGGGTCAGATCCTTGGCCGTTAAAATCACCACCGGCGTTTTTCGAGTCAATTTACCGGAGCGGATGTTGTTCAACACCTCGAACCCATCCATTTCGGGCATCATGAGATCCAGAACAATGGCGTCCGGAACAGTGGTTTTCACATATGCAATGGCTTCGTGACCGCTATGCGCCACATCCACGATAAAGCCCTCATCCTGCAGTACGCTGCGAATCTGAATTACCGAGGCGTCGTTGTCTTCGACGATAAGTATCCGGCAGGCGGTTTGGGGCGATCTCTCGTTTGGGCATGGCTGAGGAACGCAAACGATCGTGTTTGAGGTTTCGGAAACATCGCAATTCGGTGTTGGCGGCTCGCTCTCCGAAGGGGTTGCAGGCCGCTCCACCGGCAGCGTCAACGTGAATGTCGAGCCTTTGCCCGGGGTGCTTTCCACACACAGGCCGCCATTTAGCAGGGCTGCGCCTTTGCTGGCAATGGCAAGCCCCAGCCCCGTACCTTCGTAAGCCCTGGAAGCACTGCCATCCACCTGTCGGAATTCTTCGAATATGTGCGGCAGTTCGGATTCCGGAATGCCGATGCCGGTGTCGCTGACGGCTATGATGACTTGATCGCCGTCACTGCGGGCGGTAATGGTCACGGTGCCTTCCATCGTGAATTTGACCGCATTTCCGATCAGATTCTGAAGTATCTGGGTGACGCGGGTTTCGTCACTGTCAATATGCGGCGGGCTGCCGGAAATCTCAAGATGCAA
>JAJYBO010000011.1 GCA_021778975.1 Deltaproteobacteria bacterium | reverse complement strand
AGCGCCAAAAACAATCGCATTCAAAACAGCAGACAGTTTGACAGACAGCCTCTGACAGAAGCGCCCGATATTGCCATTGTATCTCAAACATGTATAAAAATTGATGGCATCCCCTATTCCGTAGCGTGTGCGCCCGTCGAAATTCCCGATATGAACAGCCGGTTCTGGAAAGTTGTCAGCCTTAAAGATTACCGGACTTCCTATTCCATACTGGTTATTTTTGGGGTTGCCGCAAGCATTGCTGTGATTACCATAGTGTTCAGTCTTTATATCGTCGGTCGCAACGCCGCAAAGGCCCAACAGCGCAAAGCGAATGCGGAACTCCGTCAGGAAAAGGAACTGACCGACGCCATATTCGACAGCATCCCCGGTATGCTCTACCTTTATGACGCCAATGGCCGACTGCTTCGCTGGAATCGCAGGCATGAAGAAATGACAGGCTATTCATCGGAAGAATTGTCGCGCATGACCCTTCTGGACTGGTACAAAGGGGATGAAAACAGCCAGGCATCCGTTATGGAAGGCGTTCAGAAAACCCTGAAAACCGGATTTGGGGAAGTTTATACAAATCTACAAAAAAAAGACGGATCCACAATACCGATGTATCTTACGGCCAGTTTGTTAACCCTTCAGGAAAAGCCCTGTTTCGTCGGCATCGGCATAGATATCACCGACCGCCGGCGGGTGGAAGCCGAGATTCAGGAAAAACAGCGGCAACTGGAAGACCTCAACCATTCTCTGGAAGATCGCGTGAAGAAAGCGGTGGATGAACTGCGCCAAAAAGACCAGATATTGATTCACCAGAGCCGGATGGCGGCCATGGGCGAAATGATCGGCAACATCGCGCACCAGTGGCGCCAGCCCTTGAACGCGCTGGGGCTTCTTGTGGCCAATATCAAGGATGCCTACGACTATAAAGAACTGGACGCTGCATACATGGGAAAAGCGCTGAACGACAGCAATCGGCTGGTACAAAAAATGTCTTCCACCATCACCGATTTTGCCAATTTCTTCAGACCGGACAAGAAAATCACCACCTTTTCCGGCCTGAAACAAATTCGCAACGCGATATCCCTGGTGGAAGCCAGCTTCAAAAACAACAACATCACCATCCACTGCGACACGATCGAGGACGCCACACTGATAGGGTTTCCCAATGAATTTTCTCAGGTGCTGCTGAACCTTGTGGTTAACGCCAAAGACGCCATCAATACCACCAGAAAGTCCGGCGGTCATGTGAGGATCAGCCTGACAGTTCGTGACGGCAAAGGCTGCATCACGGTTTGCGATAATGGCGGCGGCATTCCGGAAGACATTATCGGGCGGATATTCGACCCGTATTTCTCCACCAAACAACAGGGCAGCGGCATCGGTCTGTACATGTCCAAAATGATTATCGAAGACAACATGAACGGCGCTATCACAGCCCACAACATCGAGGACGGCGCGGCATTCACCATTTGCATGCCACTTGAACCAGGCCCTCAAAGATGACGGGTTCGACAAATGCCCACATGCTGCGCCAACGCTGCATTCGTTGAGACGCACCCAACAGTACGCCTCACACCTCAGGACTTGCGCGCCTTGCCCGAATGGTCGCCCGGCAGGGATGCGCACAGCCCCGCAACCGCGGCCACACAGGCGGCCAGCATGGCGCTTCGGAACGAGGCCATGAAAGCCCCCTCCAGGTGGGGCTGGTAGGATGTAAACGCATGCCCGCCGTTTTTAAGCTGAAACATGGTGTCAAATATCCAGGTGGACAGCGCCACCCCTGTCACCATGCCGATATTTCGGGCCGTTGCGCCGGTGCTGGACGCAATGCCCCGGCGGTTGGACGGCGCCGCGCTCATGGCGGTCGCCGTATTCGGAGAGATGAAGAGCCCCGTCCCCGCTCCCACGAGC
This sequence comes from Deltaproteobacteria bacterium, assembly GCA_021778975.1. GTDB lineage: Bacteria > Desulfobacterota > Desulfobacteria > Desulfobacterales > Desulfatirhabdiaceae > RAAP-1. Next base: position 21,928 of record JAJYBO010000011.1, on the reverse strand, counting down.
GCCAGACGCCAGGCAATAGCGACGCATGATGCGGACGCCGGCATCCAGGACAGCGCCAGAAGCGCCGCCGTCAACACCGCCATGCCGGAAACGCAGAGCGTCCGAGATCCGATCCGGTCGGAAAGCGCGCCGGAAAACGGCGCCATCAGCGACAAGACGCCGAAAGGAATCGTCATGACATATCCCGAATGAGCGATCGAAAATCGCGCTGGATTCACCAGATAAAACGGCATTAGAAACAGCACCGCATACAGGCTGACAAAGAGCAGGAGGGCGGAAACCGTCGGCCACACAAACATCCGGATTTTCAGAAGCGACGGCTCGAACAGAGGGGCCGCACTGCGGCGTTCCTCCCGGATCAGCAGCAGGAGAGCGCCCAGAAAAACGCCGACGCACCCAAGCGCCCTTACCGAAGCGTATCCCCAGGTCTGCATCATGCCCGGCGCCATGAGAAACGCGCCGAAACAGACCGCCGTCAGCACGGCGCCAGGCCAGTCAAAAGCCGATGATCGGTCGAGGGTGTCCGGCGCTTCCCGGGGCAGCAGAAAAATCGCCAGCGTGGAAGCCGCCGCGCCAATCGGGACATTGATGAAAAAGATCATCCGCCACGAAAAATATTCCAGAATCACGCCGCCAAGCGCAGGGCCGGTCATCAATCCCGCCGCCACCACCGTTCCCAGAATTCCCAGAGCTTTTCCGCGCTCCGAAGACGGAAAGGCGTCAATAATGATGGCCTGGGAGCACGCCATCAACATGGCGGCGCCGATCCCCTGAAAAGACCGCACCATGATCAGAACCACCGCGGAACCGGCCAGACCGCAGCCCAGAGAACCGGCGGTAAAAAGCGCAAACCCGCGAATATAGACCCACCGCCTGCCCAGAATGTCACTCAGACGTCCGAACGACAGCAGCAAGGCGGAGACCGTCAGCAAATAGGCCATCAACACCCATCCGACCGCCGCCAAGGACTCTCCGAGATCTTTCATGATGACCGGCAGCGCCAGATTCACGATGCTGCCATCCAGCGTGGACATGAACACCGCAACGGCCACCAGAAAAAACGTCCTCCACTTGTTTTGCGGCGCTGCAAGATACGGCGTCATAAACTTTTCACCAGGCTGGCCCCCCCTTTTTCGTCACAGGCCGCCAAAAGAATTTTCGTGAATCCGGACAACCTCATCGGAGCGCCGCATCAATGAACGGATCTTGCCCTCTGTAATCGGAAGCAGTGTGTGGATAAAATAAGCCGCCGTCTTGAGCTGACCGTCATAGAACACTGCCTGGCGGTTGTTTTCCATCGCAGGGGATAGTTCCTCCACCGCCGAAGCGCTTCCAGAAATCCTGAGCAACTCAGGCACCGCAACAGCCGCGCGCCAGAGCAGCATCCACCCCATGATCACATCTCCCATAACCTCCAGAAAGGGATGTGACGCCGCAAGCGCTTCCAGTAAATGAGCGGACATCATCAACTGAATCAGGGTATCTGCGGCGGTTTTCATCCCGTCCACCACCGTCTTCAGCCCAGAGGCCATATCCGAAAGCTCCGGCATCGCGGCGGCCCTGGCGATTGTGGTTTCCATTTCGCACAGAAGCGCCTGAAACGCCGCTCCGTTTTTCATCGTGAGCTTTCTGCCCAAAAGATCCATCGCCTGAATCCCGCTGGTGCCTTCATAGATCGAGGTGATCTTGCAATCTCTCAGAAGCTGCTCCACCGGATATTCCCGCGTAAAGCCGTATCCGCCGTAAATCTGAACCGCCAGGGTGCAGACATCGAATCCGCGTTCGCTGCAATACGTCTTCACAACCGGCGTCAGAAGTTCAATCAGCATCCGGTGACGGAAAGCCTCTTCCGAGGTACCGGCGCAGGCGGCCAGATCAAAACACCGGGATATGTAATAAACGAAACTTCTCATACCCTCGACATACGCTTTCATCTGAATCAGCATGCGGCGGATATCCGGGTGACGGATGATCGGAGACTGGGCGGCATCCGAACCGGCGGCGGCATCTTTCCCCTGTAGCCGCTGCCGGGCATAATTCAATGCGTAAAGGTACGCGGCGGAAGCCTGGGTGAACGCCTGCGCGCCGACATCCAGCCGGGCTTCGTTCATCATGTGAAACATGATCTGCATCCCCTGATTTTCCTCGCCCAGCAACTCACCCCGGCACCGCCCCCCGCCCCCCAGCGTCAGACTGCATGTCGGGCTGCCGTGAAGCCCCATTTTTTCTTCGACGCCGGTGCAGACAACATCGTTGAACTCACCAAGAGAGCCGTCGTCATTCACCCGGAATTTGGGAACGAGAAAAATCGAGATTCCCCGTGTGCCGGCAGGGGCGCCCTCGATCCGCGCCAGCACGGGATGAATGATGTTGTCCGTCAGATTCTGCTCACCGTTGGTGATGAATATTTTATTGCCCGTGATGCTGTACGCGCCATCGGGGTTTCGGACAGCCGTTGTGGTCAACGCACCGACATCGGAACCGGCGGACGGCTCCGTCAGAAGCATCGTGCCGCCCCAGTGTCCGGAATACAGGGCGTCCAGATATTTTCGCTTCTGTTCGGAAGTTCCGTACAGCTCGATCAACTTGCCCGCACCGTGCCCCAGCGTTCCAAAAGCCGTCAGGGCGAAATTGGCGCCGACCAGATATTCACTGGCCGCCTGCGCCACCATGTGAGGGAATCCCTGCCCGCCCACCTCCGGATCGTCTTTGATGGTGATCCATCCACCTTCCGCAAACAAGCGATGCGCTTTCCGGAAACATTCCGATACATAGACACGGCCATTTTCGAACCGGACCCCGTCTCTGTCGCCCTGGACAAATGTCGGCAGGATTTCCCTGATCCCCAGTTGACGGGCTTCGGAAATCGTCATATCAAACATCTTCCGACTGAATTCCCGGTATCGGGGAAACCGGGTCAATCCTTCGGCATTCAGTTGTTCGTACAGGACAAACTCCATATCTCTGCGATCTGCAATCAGTTGCGCCATAAGAGGAACTCCTTGATAATCGGGTAGTCGTCAATAATGATGCGATGCTTCACCCACTCCATCAACGGAAGCCGTCGCCGATTGTTTTTCAGGGAAAAATCCTGTATGAAGGCTGTGCGTTAACATGATACAAAAACCTGATCTCCGCAACGCGCCGCGTTTCAGGCGCCTGGCTCTGTCGTTTCCCGACGCATACGATGACAACTACCATGTTTCATAGCGAATTGAAAGCCGTTTTCAAAAAAATATGGAATTACATACCATCATGAATTATCTCGACATTCAGGACATTCTGCCCCTTGTGACATCGCCGAGCCAGTATATCGGCTCTGAAGTCAACGCCGTGAAAAAAGACCCCGCCTCCGTGGCGCTTTCCATTGCGCTGGCTTTTCCGGATTTATACAGCATCGGCACCTCCCACTTCGGGCTTCAGATTCTCTATCATCTGCTGAACCAGCAAAAAAACATCGCCGCCGAACGGATATATGCGCCGGATACGGACATGGAAGCGCGCCTCAGAAGCACCGGCCTGCCGCTCGGTTCTCTGGAATCCCAGCGCCCTCTGGCGCAATTCGACATTGTCGGATTCAGCCTGCTGTACGAGCTGAACTACACCAGCATCCTGACCATACTGGATCTGGCCGGAATTCCATTTTTAGCCAAAGACAGGGATACGTCCTTTCCCTTCCTTATCGCCGGTGGTCCCTGCACCTGCAATCCAGAACCGGTGGCGGATATTTTCGATGCCATGGTCATCGGCGACGGCGAAACCGTTATCCTGGACATGGCGGCTTCCTGGATGGCCTGGAAGGAAGATGGCGGAAAGGATAAAATCGCGCTTCTGAATGCCTGGCGCCGGATCGAAGGGGTGTATATCCCCTCGTTTTTCGAGCCGGCCTGTTCGGCGGACGGTTTTCAGACGTTAATTCCCCGCTATGCGGATTACGATAGCGTGCGTCGGGCCATTGTTCCGGATCTGAATGCCGCCGCATTCCCCGACACCCCCGTCGTTCCGTATGGCCGTCCGGTGCATGACAGGCTCCGACTGGAGGTGTCCCGGGGATGCTCGCGGGGATGCCGCTTCTGTCAGGCCGGAATGATTTACCGTCCGGTTCGGGAACGTTCCGTCGAGACGTTGATGCGGCAGACGACGGCCGCCCTGGCGGCGACCGGCTATGACGAGCTGTCACTGCTCTCGCTCAGCACCGGAGATTATTGTCAATTATCGGAATTGATGTCCCGGCTGATGTCCCGGTGCGCGCCGGATCACATTGCGGTATCGTTGCCGTCGTTTCGGGCCGGCGCTCTAAGCCCCGACCTGATGGCCCAGATACGGAAAGTTCGGAAAACCGGTTTCACCATCGCCCCTGAGGCCGGAAGCCAGCGCCTGCGGAATGTCATCAACAAAAACATCACCCAGGACGATATTGCCGCCACGGTTCAGAACGCGTTTTCTCTGGGATGGCAGGTGATCAAACTCTATTTCATGATCGGACTGCCGACGGAAACAGACGCCGATATCGCGGCCATGATAGACCTGGTGCAGCAACTTCGCAGGCTGAAGGTACAGAAGTCTAAAGGCATGAAAGGCCATAAAAATCAGCTCAACGTCAGCGTGAACACATTCATTCCCAAACCCCACACGCCGTTTCAGTGGACATCGCAACTGACGCTGGAGGCATCGAAAGAAACCATCTATCACCTGAAAGAAAAACTCAATTATTCGGATGTGCAGTTCAAGTGGCAGCATCCGGAAACAGGGCTGATGGAAGGGCTGTGGGCCAGAGGCGACCGCAGACTCACAAAACTGCTGATCGCGGCGTATGAAAACGGCTGCCGGCTGGATGGCTGGAGTGATCATTTCAATATGGAAAAATGGCGGCAGGCGCTGGAAACTACCGGAACCGATATTGGGTTTTACACCACCCGCTCCCGGAGCATGTCGGAACCCCTTCCCTGGGATCACATTCACTCCCGCGTCACGCAGGGCTATCTGAAATCCGAATGGGAAAACGCGCTGCACGAAGCGACGACGCCCGATTGCCGATGGGGAGACTGCCAGGTTTGCGGGGTTTGCGATTTCAGCACCGTTCAGCCCGTTGTGTTTGCAGCATCATCGTCACAGGATACGGCGTCTGAAGGGACGCCATCCGTCAATCTTTTTGAAACGCCGGATCCGTCGGCGGCGCAGACATCCTCCCGGTCAGCCTCGCCTCCGGTGCGGTACCGCATCTCATATTCCAAAACCGGACCCGCACGGGTTTTTGGGCACCTCGAGCTGGCCAGCATCATGTTCCGGGCGTTCCGGAGAGCTGGTATCCCGATTGAATTTTCCGGCGGATTTCATCCCAAACCCAGAATATCGTTTGATGACCCACTCCCTGTTGGTATGGAAAGCCTTCATGAAATCTGCACGGTATCCGTGACGCCGCTAACATCCAGCCGGGACATGATGGAAAAGCTGAATCAGAGGCTTCCGGAAGGGATACGAATTACCCGATGGGAACTGGCGTCCTCTCAAAAAGCGCTGACACACGACGATATCCGATATGAGATACACCTGAAAACGGGCGATTTTGATTCAGAAAAACTTGCAGCTTTTATAAGCAGCACCGAATGTGTCGTTCCCCGGATTCGGAGCGGCGGCATGACCCTGGTGGATCTGAAAGCCCATGTCGGGGAAATGAAGCTTACCGGAGAAAACCGCCTTTTTCTGACAATCCGCTCCGGACTTCCGGTAACGCTGAGGCCCGCCGAAGTGCTGAACGCTGTCTTCGCTCTTTCGGAAGAGGCCGTCAAAACGGCCAGAATCGTGAAACTGCCGCCTGCATCACTCTTTGAGACGGCTTCGTAAACGGGCATGACCACGCAATCCTCTGGGCACGAAAAGACTATTCTCATGTCCAGAGGGAAAGATCACCAATTTTTTTTAATACATCTTGATAATCTCTATCCGTTTTAATGAGGCGAATCTTTCTCATCTACAGCACCCTCACCAGTACGATGCAGTTTTTTTCATAAAGAATTTTATGAGGACCGATTTCAGCCAGCTTGGGTTCTTTGGTCAACAAGAGATCTCCGGAGACCGGATGACGCATCTGTACCAGTTTACGGGCATAAAACATGAAACTGGGCAGTGAATGCCCCCACATCACAACCCTGTCCGGAAATTCGGCGGCAACCCGGGCGGCTTCCTTTACCGGAGATTGCATCAGTTCGCCAACCCGGGGCATCAACACCACGTTTATCAACACCAGATAAACAATGGACACAACAACCGCCGGCCTGACGGAACACGGGGATATCTTCAAGAAAAAAAGCAGCGTCACGACAACCGCCAGAAAAATACCTGTCGCGTAATATCCCACACCAAAAAGCGCCTGCCCGGACGCCATCATGCACGCGGCAAACGAATCCCGCACCAGAGGCTGCACCCAGGGAATCACCAGCGGCGCAACCACCAGTATCCATAAAAAAACCACTGCAGGTGTCAGATATGCCCGAAAACGCTCCAGTTTCTCATACACACATCCATAAAGAACAAACAGCGCCGGAAACGCGCCAAGAATATAGTGAGGAAGTTTGGTGCCCGCCAGTGAAAAAATCAGCAGCACAACGCCAATCCATATGAGACAATAACGCGATAACTCTGTTTTCCACAAATCCCGAAACCTGCGGATCAGGGGAATCAAAAGCCCGCAATGGGGCAATGTTCCAATAACGATTACCGGAAGATAATAAAATATGGAACCAGAATGCCCCTCGAATGACCGGGAATATCGTTCCAGGTTGTTTTTAAGAAAGAAATCCTGTATGAAAGCCATACCTCTGGCGTGATACTCCAGCACATACCAGGGCAATGCGACAAGCGCAAATATCAAAATCGCCGCGGGGTTGAACACCATCCGCAACCAATCACGCATCCGACGTTGAACCAGGCAATACACCAGGGTGACACCAAACGGAATGGCGACAGCGACCGGCCCTTTGGATAGAAAGGCAAGCCCCGCATAAAACGCTGCGGTATAGATACGGTAATTTTTTCGTTGTAAATAGTCGTAAAGATCAAACATACACAGGGTCAACAGCAAATCCAGCACCGGATCCACAATCGCGGCCTTGCCGGTAATGGTGATCTGAATGGCGCTGATAAAAAACAAGGCCGCTAAAAAGCCAGCGGAAGGCCCTGCATGACGCCGGGTAAAGCGATAAATGGCCAGCATCCACAACAGCGTCGCGACAGCGGAGGGAAAACGGGCCGCAAATTCGTTCAACCCAAAAAAATAAAAACTGAGACACTCTGTCCAGTAAACGAGGATGGGTTTGTCATATTGCGGCGAGCCGTTCATGTAAGCGGTCAGATAATCGCCGTTCATCAGCATTTCACGGCCCGCCTCTGCATAAAAGCCCTCGTCTTCGTCAAACAGCGGGGCGGACTTCAGTACGGAAAAAAGACTGAGAAGTGCAATACACAAAAGTATCGCGATACGGTAATCCAAATTGAAAAAACGGGAACTCGATAATTTCATGAAAATATCCTGTACGTTGTCATCATCTCTATAGTGAACATCTCCCCCACCCCATATGGACAGTGAGAACTACCATGTTTCACATTCAAATGAAAGCCGTTTTCAGGAAAAAATGGGTCGTTTGCCTCATCGCTGCCATTGCCGTTCTTGGCGGCGCCATCGGATGGTATATCGTTCTCGATCCCCGGTTTCATACGGTCATAGATCAGCAGATATACCGGAGCGCCCAGCTTTCGACATCGGAACTCGAAACGTTTACCGCCAGATATCACATTCGCACCATTGTTTCCCTCCTGGGGCCGGAAAAAGGAAACCCTTCGTTCGACAATGAAAAAAAATTTGCGCAGAAACATCATCTCCAGATGCTGAACATCGCCTTTGCATCTCATGAACTGCCTCCGCAAAACCATCTGACGCAACTCATCACCGCACTTTCGACCCTGCCCAAACCCATTTTGCTGCATTGTTTCAGAGGCTCGGACAGATCCGGAATGGCCAGCGCCATCGCTTTGATTCTTTTCAAAGACGCCCCGTTGAAAATGGCTGAAAGACAATGTTCCTGGCGGTTCGGGGTAGTTCCTTACACCGATTCGATCGGCGTGCTGTTTTTCGACCGCTACGAACAGTGGCTGAAAACGACGGGAAAATCCCACAGCCAGGCTGTTTTTCTGGACTGGGCGCTGCACCGTTACGTGGATCCCAATGGTAACATCGAATACGAAATCGGCGGCGTGAATCATACCGGATTCAAAGACAGCTTCTGGAGACATGCGCTTACCGCGGTCATTCACAAAGATACCGGTGGATATATCTTTACCGGCTGGGCAAGGGACGAATCGTACGGAGCGCCCGTGAAGACGCTCATGATCGGCATTGGCCCCCTGTTTCGACAGGTGACATATGCGCCGCCATCCCAGACGGCGTCCGGAACGGCGGTTGCATCACAGCCGCAGTGGATCTGCCGATTCGATGAAAAGGATATTTCTCCGGGATGTCACGATATCCGCCTCTCTGTCGGCGCGCCCCATCACGATATCCCGTTGATCCAGACACAACGGCGGCTTTGCATCGAAAACACCCCATAACCGGTCAGGGAGCAATTCCATGTCCAATCAGATTGAAACAGAAAAGATACTGTTGCAGACACGAACGCACCTGTGATAACTTTCCTGAAATAAAGGCATCTTATACATTGAAGGAGGAGAATTCATGAACGTTCTGGTCATTGGGGGAGGCGGCAGGGAACATGCCCTGATCTGGAAAATCGCGCAGAGTCCGCGGGTCAAAAAGATATTCTGCGCACCCGGTAACGCCGGCATTGCCGATATGGCAACCTGCGTGCCGATAGATGTCGAAGACATCGAAAAACTGGCGCAATTCGCCAAAAAAGAAGCGATAGACCTTACGGTCGCAGGCCCGGAAGGCCCGCTTTCACTGGGTATTGTAGATATTTTTCAAAAGAAGGGTCTCAGGATTTTCGGGGCCACCCGCAAGGCGGCTGAAATCGAATCCAGCAAAAGTTTTGCCAAAACCCTGATGAATCAGTACGGCATTCCGACGGCTGAAAGCAAAACCTTTGTCAAATACGAAAAAGCCGAGGCATATGTCCGTAAATCCGTGATGCCGGTTGTCGTCAAAGCGGACGGCCTGGCCGCCGGTAAAGGCGTCGTGATCTGCAAGACTGTGGATGAGGCGCTGGCCGCCCTCAAACTTGTCATGGTGGATATGGCGTATGGCGACGCCGGGAAAAAAGTGATCGTCGAAGAATTTCTGACCGGTGAAGAAGCCTCTTTTCTGGCGTTCACCGACGGAAAAACTGTTTTGCCCCTGCCATCATCCCAGGATCATAAGGCGGTGTTCGACAATGACGAAGGCCCCAACACCGGCGGCATGGGTGCGTATTCACCGGCGCCGGTGGTGGATGACTATCTGCATCGGAAAATCATGTCCGAGGTCATGATCCCGGCGGTCAACGGCATGGCGGCGGAAGGGCGTCCGTATAAAGGTGTTTTATATGCGGGATTGATGATTCAGAATGATCGCATCAAAGTGCTGGAGTTCAACGCCCGCTTCGGAGATCCCGAAGCCCAGCCGCTTCTCATGCGTCTCAAAAACGACATTACCGAAATCATGGAAGCTGTCATCTGCTGCCGGTTAGATACCTGTAAACTCGAAATTGACGACAGGGCTTCCGTGTGCGTGGTCATGGCATCCAAAGGCTATCCGGGTTCCTATCCCAAAGGGCTGCCCATATCCGGTCTGGAAGAGGTCCGGAAGCTGAAAAATGTCGTCGTGTTTCATGCCGGCACATCCAAAAAGAACGACGCTGTCGTTACCAGCGGCGGAAGGGTGCTGGGTGTCACCGCGATCGGCGATGGGATCAAGGATGCCATCGCAACCGCGTATCAGGCGGTTTCCCGAATTTCGTGGGAAGGGGTGTATTATCGCAAAGACATTGGTCAAAAAGCTGTCCGCCGGCTTGAAACCGCGCCGCAGGTCGGCATTGTCATGGGAAGCGATTCGGATATCAGCGTCATGGAAGAAACCGTGATCGTTCTGAAAAAATTCGGCGTTCCCTACGAAATGACCATCGCTTCCGCGCACCGAAGCCCGGCCAGAGCCGCGGAATTCGCCAGCGCCGCCGCCAAACGCGGGATGAAAGTAATCATTGCCGGCGCAGGTCATGCGGCGCATCTCGCAGGGGTTTTAGCGGCGCATACCACGCTGCCGGTAATCGGCGTTCCGATTGACTCGTCCTGCCTTCTGGGGATGGATTCCCTGCTATCCACCGTTCAGATGCCGCCCGGTATTCCGGTGGCGACGGTATCCATCGGCAAACCCGGCGCAAAAAACGCCGGCATTCTGGCGGTTCAGATGCTGGCGCTTTCGGATCCGCACCTTGCCAGACTGCTGGATGCCTATAAAACCGAGATGGCGTTTCAGGTCGAACAGAAAGCCAAAAAAATTGCAGCACGCAAATAAGATCAGAAAAATTGATTCCCGGCAACCCGACCGTGAAATTGTGCTGGAAGCCGCCCAAATTATCCATCACGGCGGGGTGGTGGTATTTCCCACAACCGGCTTGTACGGCCTGGCCGCGGATGCCGCCAATTCAGATGCCGTCAAGCGGGTATTCGCCATCAAACAGCGGCCGTTCACCCGGCCGCTGTTGATTCTGATACCCGGTCGTTCCTCTCTCGCGGATATCGTATCTCATCCGCCTCCTGTTGCCGGACAGCTTATGGATGCGTTCTGGCCAGGCGGTCTGACCCTTGTTTTTCATGCGCGCCGCGACATTCTTCCAGAACTTACCGCCGGAACCGGCCACATCGGCGTTCGACTTCCGGGGCATCCGGTTTCCCGCCTGCTGGTGGAAGCTGTCGGAAGCCCCATAACGGCGACCAGCGCCAATGTTTCCGACCATAGCGGGTGTTCGTGCATTGACGATCTCGATCCTGCCGTGGCGGATGCCGTAGATCTGATTTTGGATGCGGGACAACTGAAGGGTGGACTGGGGTCCACAGTTCTCGATCTGACGCAAACCCCTCCGGTTTTGCTTCGGGAGGGCGCGATCTCGCGGTCTCGCATGGCCCCCATTCTCGGCAACGCCCATGGTCTTTGGTCAACACTCCCGAACACGCTCTATCGGTAGATCAAGGACGGCAACCACAACGTCAACGGCGGCCAGAAGCAGGCAATCAACAGCGCCGCGATGGATACGGCGACCAGCGGCATCACCGAGCGGGAAATTTTTCCCAGCGAGACCCCCGATATTCCGCAGCTTACAAACAAACAGATGCCCACCGGCGGCGTCAACATCCCGATAGCCAGATTGACAACCATCAGAACCCCGAACTGAACCGGATCCACCCCCATCTGCGGGGTCAGCGCCGCCAGCACCGGCACCAGAAGTATCAGCGCGGCGGTCGTCTCCATCACACATCCAACGACCAGAAGCCCTGTCATCACCAGCAACAGCACGCCCCAGGGCGGCAGGCTCAGGGCGGCAAGCCCCGCGGCCACAAGCTGATGGGTCTGCTTCATGGCGATAAGCCAGGTAAAGACCCTGGCCATCGAAATAATGAACAGAATGGTGGCGGCTGTCACCTGAGAACGAATAATGAGCGCCGGAATGTCTTTCCATTTCAGCTCGCGGTTAAAGACCATACTGACAATCAGGGCGTAAAAGACAGCCAGGGCCGCGGCTTCCGTAACCGTGACCATACCCGACAGGATGCCGCCCAGAACAATGACCGGCGCGCCCAGCGCCCAGACAGCTTCTTTGAACGATGTCCAGACCTGCCGCGCGGAAAAACGGCGGCAAGCACCGTAACCGCGGCGCCAGCAAATCCAGACCGATACCGCCATAAAAGCGCATCCGAAAAGCACGCCGACCAGCATTCCTCCGGCGAAGAGCCTCGCGATCGAAACGTCGGTCAAAAAACCGAAAATCACCATGGGGATGGACGGAGGGATAATTACGCCGATGGAGCCGCCGGCCGCCACCACCGCCGCGGCAAATTCCGGCGGATACCCCTGGCGGATCATGGCCGGGATGATCACCGCACCGATGGCGGCGGTATCCGCGGCCGCAGAACCTGAAATGCCGGCAAAAAACATGGACGCCACAATACAGGCGCATGCCAGACCGCCCGGCATCCACCCCACCAGGCTGTCTGAAAAGTCAATGAGCTGCCGGGATATTCCGCCGGTTTCCATGATGGCCCCCGCCAGCATGAACAGCGGCACCGCCAGCAGATCGAAGGAATCCACGCCCGCAAACAGAAGCTGCACCACCGTCTGACCGAGCGCCGACAAATGAACGCCGGCGGGAAAAACCCCGGGCGTCAGCATAAGCCCCATGGCCGGGATCCCGATTGCCAGCGCGATGGGAAGCCCCAGCGCGATCAACAGAAAAAGCAGCGCAAAGAGCGCCACAACGGTCATGGCGCGGCCTCGCCCAGTGTTTCGGCAATATCCGCCAGTACATGCACCATGAACACCAGCGCCGAAATCGGAATCGCCGCAAATGGAATGGACATGGGGATTTGCAGCGACGCGGTGCTGAGTTCCCATGCCCTGACGGTGTATCCGGTTCCGAACCAGGCCAGAATTCCGAAACAGCCCAGTGTCACCCCTTGAAGCATCAAAACGATCATGCGCTGCGCCCTCTTTCCGAGATACTGACCGATTCCCTGAAGCCCGATAAAGCTGGAGCGCTTATAGGCCGAAGATCCTCCCAGAAAAGTAATGGCGATCAGCAGATGCCGGCTGACTTCTTCGGACCACCCCAGAGAATGCCCCATATATCGGGACACGACCTGTGCAAAGAGGATGATGCAGATAGCGCTTCCCATTATCAGAAGCAGCTTTTCCACGACAGTGTTCAGCCACCGGCTGGTATGCTGCAACACGGACACGATATTCATTCGGTCAGACCTCTCGCTCTTTCATCATGTTTCAACAACACTGCCTGAACGACCCGATGGCCGCTATCAGCGGGACATCTTCTGAATGGCCTCGACAATTTTTCGGGTTTCTCCGGTTGTCGCCTCGATCACGGGCCGGGTCGCTTTCCGGAAAGCCGCGATGTCCGGATGCTCCACAACCTGCATCCCTTCGGCTTTCAGCGCATCCAGTTGTTTGGCTTCGTTGTCCCGGATAAAGGCGCGCCCCTTCAGAGACGCTGTTTGGGCGGCATCCATCATCACGTTGCGGTCTCCCGCCGGCAGATTGTCCATAAAGGATTTGTTGGCCACAAACACCAGCGCGGAATACACATGGCGGGTCAGAGAAAGATATTTTTGCCCCGCTTCATACAGTTTGGCCTCATAAATCACGGCGATGGGATTTTCCTGGCCGTCAATGACGCCCTGTTGCAGCGCGGTAAAAATCGGCCAGGCCATAGGCGTCGGGTTCGCGCCGATCGCCCGCCAGATCGCCAGATGGGTGGGCGATTCCATTGTCCGGATTTTCAGGCCCTTGCAGTCCAACGGCGTAACGATGGGATGCCTTGAATTGGTGACATTGCGAAATCCGTTATCCAGAAAGTGCAGCGCCACAAACCCCGCTTTTTCAAAACGGCTGCTCAATTCATGCCCGACAGGGCCGTCCAGAACCCGGTCCGCCTCTTCATAGGACGTAAAGAGAAATGGCATTTCCAGCGCTTTGACCTCCGGCACAAACGCTTCGATCGGACCGGTGGTGCAGATGGACATCTGGGTTGTACCCACCTGTACCTGTTGCAGCACCTGCGTTTCGCTTCCGAGTTCTCCGGAATGATGCGCGATGATGTCATATTTACCGGGAAGCGCCTTGTCCACCGCTTCTTTGAACCACTCGGCGGCTTTGGTATGAACGAAATTCGGCCCCACCACAATGCCGATATTGATCTGGGGTTTCGCCCAGGCGCCGCCCACGCCACAAAGCAGAGACGCGATAACGATCATGAACACACGAAAACGCATCATACACCTCCCCTGTCATTGAAAATGATGATGAAACTGAAAGGTAATGTCGAGGAACACATACAATAACCGGTTCATGAAGTAAATGAGGATTTTTGTATTGTCAAGAAAATAGATTCTGAATTCGGCATGAAATTACGATACCATCTCTCTTGATTTTATATCCAGTTTTGATACAACCGGATAACAATCCAGAGAGGGAATCACCATGCGGTTTCGATCCTTGAATATTACAGCCAAACTCATTATCCCCGTACTGGCGGCCATTATGGGCATCAACGGCGCGCTGATTGCTTATATGACGGTTTCCAGCAGAAACCATGCCATCGAAATGGCAAAAGACCATGCAATAGCTGTCGCCGGCGACGATTCTCAAGCGATCGAGGCCCATATTGACACCGTCTTGAACATCACTCGCACCCTGGCGGATGTCTGTGCGGCAATCAAAGATCCGGCCTCGATCATGAATCCAGGAAGAGAGCCGGTCAAAGTGATGCTGAAAAAAATTCTGCTGTCGAATCCGTCGTTTCAGGCGGTTTATACCGTCTGGGAACCCGATGCCTTCGATATGATGGACAAAGCCTTTTCCGGCACAGGCGGCAATGATGCTACGGGCCGGTTTATCCCTTGCTGGACAAGGGACGCGAACGGTCATCCAATCCTCGAAGCCGCCAAAGATTACGAGAATGCCGCAAAAGGCGGATATTACCGGATGGCCCAAACCACTCGAAAAGATGTGATTACAGACCCATATCCCTATATTGTCAACGGCAGACAGGTTTTTCTGGTATCCCTGGCGTCCCCCATCATTTTCGAAAACCGATTTTACGGGGTGGTCGGGGTGGATGTTTCCCTGGACATTTTCAAAACGATGGTGGACGGCTTCACCCAGTCTGGCGCTCATTCACAGGTCGCCGTCGTTTCAAACAACGGAACGCTGGTCGCGGCATCCGGCCCGTCACTGCTTTCCGGTAAACGGTTCGAGGATGTCTATCCGGCCCTGAAAGACATATTGCCCGGAATTCAGGCTGGCAAAGAACAAATCCGTCTTTCGGGAAATCATATCGTCATCGTTTCCCCAATTCGTCTTGTCGGCATTCAGACGCCCTGGGCCGTCAGCACCTTCCTGCCGTTCGACGACATCCGTCATCAGGCATCCGCCGTCATGTGGTCGGAAATCGGTGTCAGCGTTGTCTTGACGGCTCTGGCGGTGTTGCTGATCGCCTTTGTCATTCACCGGCGCATGCGTCCCCTGCGACATATCGCAACCGCCGCCGAAAAAGTGACTCTCGGAAATCTCGATTACGCGGCCATTCCAACCGATGATGATGAACTTGGCAGACTGAACACCAGCTTCAAAAATATCACCATGTTTCTGCAAGAAATCTGTGAACGCTGCAACGCCCTGGCGTTTGGCGACTTCGATAAAATGGTCACTTTAAGAAGTGAAGACGACCCGCTTGCCCGCTCTATCAATGTGATTTTTGAAAATATCCGAAAAATTGTCAAACAGCTCAACCGGATTGCCAAAGGCGGCTATTCCATCCATTTCAGGCCCTATTCCGACAGGGACCAGTTAGGTATCGCACTTTCCGAAATGATCGGCTCTCTTCGGAAAATGACCGAGGAAAACGAACGGCAAAATCTTCTGAAAACCGGCCAGATGGAACTCAACGACGCGATGCGCGGGGAACAGGATCTGACCGCGATTTCCCGGAATGTCATCACTTACCTGTGCCGTTATCTCAAGGCGCCGATCGGTGCGCTGTACATCATGGACGAAGACGAGAATGTCTTGCTGCTTTCCGGCAGTTTCGCGTATCAGAAGCGCAAAAGCCTCTCCAACCGATTTGTTCCGGGTGAAGGGCTTGTCGGTCAGGCGGCGCTGGAAAGACTGCGCATTCAGGTATCGGAAGTGCCTGAAGATTATATCCGGGTCGAATCCGGTCTGGGGTTTGCCGGCCCCCGTCATATCGTGGTCAGTCCGCTCCTTCTGGAAAGCACGGTGAAAGGTGTCATCGAAATCGCTGCTTTCGAGGATTTTTCCGACGTGCAGCTCCTTTTTATTGATCAGGTTTCCGGCAGCATCGCGGTTGCCATCAATTCCGCGCAGGCCCGCACCCGGATGCAAAACCTTCTGAATCAGACCCAAAAGCAGGCCGAACTGCTTCAACACCAGCAGGAAGCGCTCCGCGAATCCAACCTGGAGCTGGAACATCAGGCGGAAGCACTGAAACAGTCCGAATCCAGACTGCAAACACAGCAGGAAGAACTGCGTCAGACCAACGAAGAGCTTCAGGAACAGACCCAGCTTCTGGAAGAACAAAAGGAAGATATCCACAAGAAAAATCTCGAACTGGAAATGGCCGGAAAGCTCATCGAAGAAAAAGTCATGGCGCTGGAACGCGCGAGCCGCTACAAATCCGAATTTCTGGCCAATATGTCTCATGAGCTGAGAACACCGCTGAACAGCATTCTTCTGTTGTCCAGGTTGATTGCCGACAATCGGGATAGCAACCTGACGACCAAGCAGATCGAATTCGCTCAGACCATTCATGAATCCGGTTCGGATCTGCTGAGCCTCATCAACGAAGTTCTCGATCTTTCCAAAGTGGAAGCCGGTAAAATGGAACTCCACTTTCAGGATGTTCCGCTTATCGAGTTGACCGCGTCCATGCAGCGCAATTTTCAGCACAGCGCACGCACCAAAAATCTGGAGTTCACCGTTTCCATCGAAGACAATTTACCGGACGCGGTCATCACCGACCGGCAGCGCATCGAGCAGATCATCAAAAATTTTCTGTCCAACGCATTCAAATTCACCTCCCGCGGCCGCATAGCCTTCACCATCCGGCGGCCAGGAGCCGTTATTCCGTTGTCTCGAAGATCTCTGTCACCAGGGACCTCCATTGCATTTTCGGTTTCAGATACCGGCATCGGCATTCCCAAAGACAAGCAGGCGCTGGTGTTCGAGGCATTCCGGCAGGCGGACGGCACCACCAGCCGAAAATACGGCGGCACCGGCCTGGGACTCTCCATTTCCGTAGAACTGGCCAAATATCTGGGGGGAGAGATTCATCTTTTGAGCCAGGATGGCGAGGGCAGTACGTTTACGTTGATACTGCCCGAAAAACCGGATCGCTCTCTGCGAAAAGAGAGCCTGCCTGCAAGCAGCCTCGTTTCCAGCGCCAATCCACCTGATTCCGAAACGCCGCCGGAAGATCAATGTCAGATTCCCGTCAGTGTGGATGCCTTGAGAGACGACCGCCGCAACATCCAGACCGGTGACCGGACGCTGTTGATTATCGAGGACGACGCACACTTCGCCAAATTTCTCTGCGATGTCTGCCGCGAAAAAGGGTTCAAGGTGCTGCTGTCCAATAACGGCGAAACCGGGCTTCATTTCGCGGATTATTACAAACCCGGCGCCATCGTTCTGGATGTGGATCTGCCGGGGCTGGACGGTTTGACCGTACTGAGCCGGCTGAAGGAAAATCCGGCGACCCGTCATATTCCCGTACAGTTCATTTCGGCGCTGGACAGCTCGCTGAAAGCGCTGAAGATGGGCGCCGTCGGCTTCATGACAAAGCCGGTCAGCATGGAAAATCTGGAAGCCGTATTCACGAAAATACAGCGGCTCATCTCAACCTCTGTCCGCTATCTGCTGCTTGTGGATTCAGGCGAACATCTCTCCGATCTGGTCACCTCTCTTACGGTTGAAGAGAATACGCGTCTCACCACGGTGCACACCACACCGGAAGCGGTTCATATCCTATCCAGCGATTCCTGTGATGTCATGGTTCTGGAATCGAAAACACCAGATGATACGCACCGCGAAATTTTAGAATGGGTGCGCAATCACCACCCCGCCCAATATATTCCAGTACTGCTTTATACGCCGACAGAATCGGAGCAGGACAGCCTGTACGAAGAATTCAGCACCGATATCATCTTGCGACGCGCAGCGACACCGGAAGTTCTGGGCAATCTGTTGTCCATTTTTCTTCACAGCAAACATTCGGTAACCGCATCGGCGCCTGATTCCACAACACCGGAAACAACTTTTGACCGCAATGCGGTCTTCAAAAACAAGAAAATTCTTCTGGTGGATGACGATATGCGCAATGTCTATGCCATCACGAACATTCTGGAAGAAAAAGGCATGAAAATGGTGGTCGGTAAAAACGGCAAAGAGGGACTGGAGCGTCTGCACAAAGAACCCGACATTGATCTGGTGTTGATGGACATCATGATGCCGGTGATGGACGGATATGCGGCCATGAAAGAGATTCGAAAGGAGCAACGGTTTGAAAAACTGCCGATCATCGCCCTGACCGCCAAAGCCATGAAAGGTGACCGGGTGCTGTGTATCGAAGCCGGCGCCAACGACTATTTAGCCAAACCGTTCGACATGGAAAAACTACTGTCCATGCTGCGGGTATGGCTTTATTGAAAGAGCCGACCATGTGGGATATCATCGTTATCGGCGTTTCAGCCGGCGGTATGAATGCCCTGGGGAAAATCTTGCCCTGCCTGCCATCGGGTCATCGGGTTCCGGTAATTGTCGTTCAGCACGTACACCCGGATTCCGACGATTTGCTGGCCAGATGTCTCAACAAAAGATGCCGATCAACCGTCATGCAGGCAAGCGAAAAGGCGACAATCCTCCCGCGACATATTTATGTGGCGCCGCCAGGGGTTCATCTGCTGATTGCATCTGACCGAACATTTTCACTGTCCAGAAGTGATCCCGTCCATTTTGCCAGACCGTCCATTGACAGGCTGTTTATCTCGGCGGCGACCGTCTATGGTTCACGGATAGTGGGGGTGATTCTGACAGGGGCCAGTTCCGACGGCGCGGCCGGTCTGAAAGCCATCAAAGCCGCAGGGGGAATTGCTGTGGTTCAAGATCCCAGAACCGCCGAAGTTGATATCATGCCCAGAGCAGCGATTGCCGCCGGAGAAATAGATTTTATCTTACCGCTTGACGCCATCGGCAAGTTTCTTGCCAGACTGTCCAATGGGGGAACGTTGTGACTGACATAGAAAAAATCAATGTATTACTGGTGGATGACAAACCCGCCAACCTTCTGGCGCTCGAAAGCCTTCTGGAGCAGCCTGATGTCAACATTGTCAAGGCGACATCCGGCAATGAAGCCCTGGGGGTGTTGCTGGAACAGGATATCGCCCTGACGCTGATGGACGTTCAGATGCCCGATATGGACGGGTTTGAAACCGCGGAACTGATGCGGTGCAACGAGCGCACCCGGAGTATTCCGATTATTTTCGTCACCGCGATCAGCAAGGAACAGCAACATATTTTCAAGGGATACGAAACCGGCGCTGTAGATTATCTCTTCAAGCCGGTGGATCCGCTCATCCTTACCAGCAAGGTTCGGGTTTTTCTGGATCTTCACCGCCAGCGATTGCAAACCGAAAACGCCAATCACAAACTGGAGGCGGTTATCGAGCGGCTACAGCAGGCCAACAAGAAGATTCTCGAACAGCAGCGCGCCGTCATCGAGGAAGAACGCCTCAAAGTATTACTGCAAATGGCGGGCGCCACGGCTCACGAGCTGAATCAGCCATTGATGGGGCTTCTGGGAAGCGTCGAGCTGCTTCTGATGGAACAGGACAACCCTGAAAAAGTCAAAATCCACATCGCCCGTATTGACACCGCCGGCAGACGTATCTCTGAGATCGTCAAAAAAATTCAGAACATCCATCAGGTAGATACCCAGCTCGCCACGGCCGGCCCCGATATCTCCATGGTAAACCGTCCTCTGATCAAAATTCTTTCGGTCGAGGATTCGGATATGGACTTCAAGGATATCAAAACCCTGATCGCCACCAGCAACAATATCGTTCTCAAACGCAGCACCACCATTGACGATACCCTGAAACTGATGAAAACCGATCCGGTGGATATCGCGCTGGTGGACTATTTTCTCCCGGATGGCACGGGCCTCGATCTGATGCAAAAAATGGTGACAGGCGCCATAGACACCCCTGTCATCGTTATCACCGGCAAGGGCGATGAAATGATCGCGACCCAGGTGATTCAGGCAGGCGCTTATGACTATCTGCCCAAAGACCAGCTCAACGAGAAAAACCTGTTTCAGGCAATTTCCAATGCGCTGACCAAGTCTCAGCTCAAAAACGAAGCCCGAGTCGCCATCCGAAGAATGGCCGAAATGTCGGTTCGGGATGTTCTGACCGGGCTTTATAACCGCCGGTACTTTTTTGAAACCCTGGACCGGGAAATTGCAAGAACCGGCCGCACCCGTTCCGGCCTGGTTCTGTGCATGATGGATCTGGATCATTTCAAACGAATCAACGACACCATGGGGCATCCGGCCGGTGACATGGTGCTGTCGGAATTCGGCAAAATGCTGAAAGACTGGATACGGCAGAGCGATACGCCCTGCCGATACGGCGGTGAGGAATTTGCGGTAATGTTGACCGATACGGACGTCCAAAAGGCGACAGGCGTATGCGAACGTTTCAGAGCCGCCCTGAATCAGCGAATATTTACCTATAACCAGACGCCGTTTCAGATGACGGTCAGCATGGGGATTGCTTCACTGATGTCGTTGACGCATCAGACAGGCGAAAACCTCATTCAGGCCGCTGATGACGCGCTGTATCAGGCCAAAAGCCTGGGCAGAAACACGCTGGTGGTATATCGGCCCGGCAGCGCAGCCAGCATGAAATGATTCTCATCCACTTCTCTTCATGGAGCCATGTTGTCAACGTGGCGAAACGCATCGTGCGCCGGCATAACCGCCATTCTCATTTTACACGTTCTACATATTGCCCTGTTCGGGTATCAATCCGGATGACCTCGCCTTCTTCCACAAAAGGCGGAATCTGCAATACGTAGCCGGTTTCGAGCGTCGCGGGTTTGCTGTCTCCTGCAGCGGTATCGCCTTTGACCCAGGGATCGGCCTTGACAATTTTAAGCTCCACAAAAATAGGCAACGTAACGCCCATGGCGCGTTCCTGGAAGAACAGCACGTTACACAGGGTATTTTCTTTCAGCAAGTGGATGCCGTCGCCCACCTGCTCCGCGGTCAAATATTCCTGTTCGTAGTTTTTGGTGTTCATGAAACAATACCGGTCGCCTTCCGCGTACAGGTATTCCATTTCATGTTCTTCGAGGTGGGCCTCGTTGAATTTTTCGCCGGATCGGTACGTCCGGTCGAACTGGGCGCCATTCAACATGTTTTTGAGACGGCATTTGTACAGGGCCTGCCCCTTGCCGGGTTTGACAAATTCAAATTGGGTTACGATATAGGGATCCCCATTAATTTCCAGTTTCAGGCCTTTTCGCAAATCAGCGCTGTCAAGCATTGTATATCCTTTCTTGATGTTATTTCAGAACAAATACCCTGCCGAATGGCAACCCTTTGAAAATTGACGCCCGGCATGGGGTAACACATTAAAATCCCATTGACTTTTTCGGCACTGTCTAACATATTCAACGGTGATTCGCAAATTGATAATCCACCCATACATGAAGGATGCCCATGATCGTCATCATAGATTTCGGTTCCCAATACAATCAGTTGATCGCCCGCCGCGTTCGAGAACATCATGTGTACTGTCAGATCGAACCACCGACGGTGGATATGGCCCATATCCGTTCTCTCACCCCCGAAGGGATTATTCTCTCTGGCGGGCCTTCCAGCATTTATGAAAAAGGCAGCCCGGTCGTCAATCCCGATATTCTCGAACTGGGAATTCCGGTTCTGGGCATCTGTTACGGTATGCAGTTCATGGCGCACACGCTTGGCGGCGTTGTCACCCATGCGGAAAAACGGGAGTACGGCTTTGCGGAACTGAGCATTGGCCGCGCAGACGGCATGTTCGCGGATGTTGCATCCCCAACGCGCTGCTGGATGAGCCATGGAGATTCCATCGAACGGCTTCCGGAAGATTT
>JAJYBO010000010.1 GCA_021778975.1 Deltaproteobacteria bacterium | reverse complement strand
GAACTGGCCAAAACCCATAAATTGGGGCAGAATATCGCGGATACCATTCAGCAATCTCACGGCACCAGCCTGATGAGTTTTTTTTACGAAAAAGCCAAACTCCTCAAAGGTGAAAAAGAAGTTCAGATGGATGATTACCGGTATCCTGGCCCCAAACCGCAGACACGTGAGGCAGGACTTCTGATGCTGGCCGACGTGGTGGAAGCCGCCTCCAGAACGCTGGACAATCCGACCCCTTCCAGAATACAGGGGTTGGTTCAGAGACTGATTAACAAGATATTTTCGGACGGTCAGCTCGACAATTGCGAACTCACCCTGAAAGATCTCAACAGCATCGCCAAGACATTCAACAAAATTCTCAACGGCATTCATCATCACCGGGTGGAATACAGCGATACCCTGGTATTAATCAATGGAAAGGCTAAAGATGGGCGTTCTGATAACCAACCGGCAAAATCGGAAAAGGATACCCCGCAAGATCCTCGCACAAACAGCTCAGGTCATCTTAAACGACTTGGGCTATCCTGATCATGAGCTATCGCTCGTCATCGTCAGTGATCCACAAATAGCGGTCATCCATCAAGAATATCTGCATCGTGAAGGCCCCACCAACGTTATTTCGTTTCCCATGCAGGAAGGCGATTTCACCAGCGTATCACCTTTTTTGCTCGGAGATGTCGTGATATCTTTGGACACGGCGGAAAGGGAAGCGCAGGAGGCCGGGATTTCACTGCGGCAGCGTCTGATCGAGCTTCTGATTCATGGAATGCTGCACCTGGCCGGATATCACCATGAGATGGGACCGGAGGAAACCAAAAAGATGGAAATGCGTTCCAAAAGCCTGCTGGAGCTGGTTCAACAATCCGTTCCCGGCTCTGGCATTCGGTTTTTATGGGAATGAGAAAATCGTAAGGATATCGCAATGTATCTGGTTACCGCTCGACAAATGCAACAAATAGACAGGGCGACAATCGAAACTTTCGGGCTTCCCGGAAGGCTCCTGATGGAAAACGCTGGCAGAGGCGCTGCGAAAATTCTTTTAAAGGCATTTCCGGATATTCGCAAGCGGCATGTCGGGGTGGCCGCCGGAAAAGGAAACAACGGCGGCGACGGCTTTGTGATCGCCCGTTGTTTGTCCGGTGCAGGGGTGGACGTCACGGTGTATCTGCTGGCGGAATGTTCCCAGATCAGGGGCGATGCCGCCCTTAATTTAAATCTGCTGTATCCGCTGAATGTTCCGGTCATTGAAATTCCGGACGCCGCCGCTTTTCTTCGGGAACAGCCCGGTATGCGACGCTGCGATTTATGGGTGGATGCGCTTTTGGGAACAGGTATCAATGCCGATGTTACGGGGCTTTACAGGGAAGTTATCGAATTTGTCAACGCACAGTCACTGCCGGTTCTGGCGGTGGACATTCCTTCCGGCCTGAATGCCGATACCGGCAGACCCTGCGGCGTGTGTATCCATGCACATACCACTGTCACGTTCGGGTGGGCAAAAATTGGCCATATGGTATTTCCGGGTACCGCGTTCACGGGGCGACTCGAAATTGTGGATATTGGCATTCCAGCGTTTGTCGTTCAGGAGGTGGGGCCTTCATTCCGGTTGTTGACACCGGAAATTGTCACACCGGTGCTGCCATCCAGAGAACCTGACAGTCATAAGGGCGCCCATGGTCATGCGATGCTGCTGGCAGGAGCGACCGGCAAGGCGGGGGCCGCAGCCCTGGCGGGGCTGGGTGCGCTGCGATCCGGGGCGGGGCTGGTGACACTGGGGATTCCTGGAGGAATCAATTCTATCATTCAATCCGCGATTCCAGAAGCCATGACCCTGCCGTTCGGAGATTCTCACGATGAATTCTTGGGAGATATCATGGCGGATGGTATTTTCAAAAATCTTTCAGGAAAAAAATGTCTGGCCATCGGGCCGGGGATAGGAATTGCCCCGGAGACGCAAGTGCTGGTGCTGAAAATTCTCGATCATATCACTATTCCCATCGTGGTGGATGCGGATGGACTGAACGCGCTCTGCGGCCACCTGGACATATTGCAGCGTCTGAAAGCACCGGCTGTTTTAACACCACATCCTGGTGAAATGTCCCGGTTGACAGGGGCAAATGTTTCGGATATTCAGGCAGACCGTATTGAATGCGCCCGATGGTTTGCGACGACCTATCGGGTGCATTTGGTATTGAAAGGCGCGCGCACCGTAATTGGCCATCCGGATGGAACGGTGGACATCAATCCGACGGGCAATTCCGGCATGGCTGCAGGCGGTATGGGCGATGTTCTGACCGGTATCATTGCAGGACTTCTGGCTCAGGGGCTGACGCCGGGGGCCGCGGCGTGTGCAGGGGTATATATCCACGGAAAAGCCGCCGACATGCTGTCCAGCTCCGTGGGACCCTTCGGATTTCTGGCATCGGAAATTGCAAACATGCTGCCACAGGTATTCAGGAACATGTGGTCCGCCGCTGCCATAGAAGGATAAGACATCCATGACAGTTTCGCTTTTACTGCATTCCCAGAGCCACGAGGAAACCCGCCAGATCGGACAAAAAATTGGCGAACAAGCTACGACAGGTCTTCTCATTGCGCTCACGGGCACCCTGGGAAGCGGAAAAACGGTTTTGATTCAGGGCCTCGCGAAAGGATTGCTTGTTCCGGACGGCTATTACGTCACCAGTCCGTCCTACACGCTGATGAACGAATATCCGGGCCGGCTTCCCCTGATACATCTGGATATCTACCGGCTGTCCGATATGGATTTTGACGATATCGGCCTGAACGATATTCTGGAAAACGATACGGCGGTGGTTGCCATCGAGTGGGCGGAAAGACTTCCGTCCGGCAGCCTGCGAGAATATCTGTCCGTCCAGATGGATATTCTCGAAGACGATACCCGGAATATCACGCTTCTGGCATATGGAAGGCAGCCCGAACAAATTATATCTCAACTCAAATGTTGATGCCCTCGTAAAAAGTCGAATTTCGGACGGCTTTGTAAAAAGTTCGAAGGCAAGGCGCGCAAATCCTGAGGAGTGAGGCGTACTTATGGTACGCCTCAACGACGAAGGATGCAGCGCAACGCAGCATCCGGACTTTTTACGAAGCCGTCAAATGTTGACGACTTCGCAGAAAATCGCCACGCTTATTAAAAGGAGACGGTATGGCTTTAATTGTACAGAAATATGGCGGAACATCGGTTGCTGACCTTGAAAGAATTCGTAATGTCGCCAAACGGATCGTTGGCGCATACGATCAGGGAAATGATGTGGTGGTGATTCTCTCCGCCATGGCGGGTATCACCGACAGCCTGATAGATATGGCGCAACAGGTGACCCATTATCCTGAAAAACGCGAGCTGGATGTTCTGCTGGCGACCGGAGAACAAACCACCGCCGCGCTGTTGGCCATGACGCTGAACGCCATGGGCTATCGCGCGCAGTCGCTTTTGGGATTTCAGGCGGAAGTCGTTACGGACTGCACCTTCGGAAACGCTCGTATTATGGACATCGGCGCCACTCGTATCAAAGAGCTTGTGTCAAGCCGGACTATCGTCGTGATTGCCGGGTTTCAGGGATGTGACGTCAATGGAAACATTACGACACTCGGACGCGGTGGATCGGATACATCCGCCGTTGCTATCGCTGCGGCCATCAAAGCAGATATATGTGAAATATATACCGATGTGAACGGCGTCTATACAACAGATCCCAATATTTGCAGCGCCGCCCGAAAAATTGATAGAATTTCCTATGAAGAAATGCTGGAAATGGCAAGCCTGGGTGCGAAGGTACTCCAGATTCGATCTGTTGAATTTGCCAAAAAATACAATGTCGTCGTACATGTGAGATCGTCATTTACAGAGGAGGAAGGAACCATGGTGGTGAACGAAGACAAGAGCATGGAACGTCTGGTGGTGTCCAGCGTGACCGTCAACAAAAAAGAGGCCCGTATTACACTGATTAAAGTCCCGGACCAGCCTGGAATCGCCGCCAGGATTTTTTCACCTATCGCCGAGGCGGGAATAAACGTTGACATGATTATCCAGAATCGCCATTCTGGAAAATTCAATGATCTAACGTTTACCGTTCCAACGCCGGATTTTGAAAAAGCCATGGAACTGGCCCGTGAAATCGCTGCCGATATCCATGCCGAGGATGTTCTCGGAGACACCAATATAGCCAAAGTATCGGTCATTGGCGTGGGCATGAAAAACCATTCCGGCGTCGCCACCCGAATGTTCTCCGCACTTGCCGCCAAAAGCATCAATATTTTAATGATCAGTACATCGGAAATTCGTATTTCATGTGTCATTGCCGAAGAATATGCCGAGCTGGCGGTGCGCACCCTGCATGCCGCATTTGGTTTGGATAAATCCTGAAATCTTTGCGCAAATGCAGCGGTTTGAGGCCGCCCATCGTGACGCTTGACAGGCAAAAAAATGTGATTATTTTTTAATTCAAAGTTAAGGATTTGAATTAAAAGGATATAATTCTGTACGAAGAGCTTGTTTAAACGTCATTTTTTAACACAGGAGGTGGAATTATGGCACTAGTCCGATGGCAACCTTATGGCGCGGTAGCGAGTTTGCAAGACAGTATCAATCGGCTGTTCAGTGACGCTTTTCCACGCACGCTGATAGACGATGATACGACATTGGGAAGCTGGAAACCGGTGGTGGATATCTATGACAGACAGGAATCCATCGTCATTCACGCCGAACTTCCAGGAGTTACCAAAGATAATGTCTCGATAGAGGTCAAGGACAATATCCTGACCCTGAAGGGTGAACGGACCGACACCAAAGAAGTTTCCGAAGAAAAATACTTCAGGAAGGAAAGAGTCTTTGGGTCGTTCCACAGGGCGTTTACACTTCCGGCAACCATCAATCCGGAAAGCATCAAGGCATCTTTCAAGGATGGGGTGCTGGAAATTGAAATTCCCAAACCCGAAGAACAGAAACCCAAGCAGATTCGCATCAATATTGAATAACACACCGGTATGAACCGGTCAGCTCGATCAGAAAGGGTGAGTGCGATATCGCACATCACCCTTTCTGTTTTTCATCCCATGCGCCAGATGGTTCCTTCCGGGCGGTCTTCCAGAATTACATTCAGGGCTTCGAGATGTTTACGGATATCGTCGGCTTTCCGCCATTCTTTGGCTTTGCGGGCGGCCGCGCGATCTGCAATCATTTGCTCTACCTGTGCAGGATCCACTGCTTTTTTATGAATTCCCAGTTGCCTGCAGTCTTCGGCGTATTGGCTGGCGTTTTCGGTGAATACGCCGAGAATGCGCCCGATACGGCGTAAATCCGCCCATGTAGAAAATAACGCCGCCGTATCTTCGACGATGGATTTTTCCGATGTGTCTAAAATTCGGTTCAGCGCGCGTACGGACTCAAAGACCAGACCTATGCCTTTTGCCGTATTCAGATCATCATCCATGGCGTCACAGAAACGCTTCCAGAGATCGCCGGATTGTTGAGGTAATTCGGGTGGACTTGCACCGAAACGGTCTTCCAGACGGGACAGCAGGGCGTATATCTTGTCAAGCGCGGCATGGGATTCATCCATCGTCTTGTCGTTGAAATCAATCGGGCTGCGATAATGGCTGGACAGGAGAAAGAGCCGAACGACTTCGGGGTGGTAGGATTTCAGAACATCTTTGATGAGCAGAAAATTCCCCAGAGACTTGGACATTTTCTCGGAGTTGATATTGACAAATCCATTGTGAACCCAGTATTTCACGAACATTTTTTCAAAAACAGCCTCGGATTGGGCAATTTCGTTTTCATGATGCGGAAAGGTCAGATCCTGGCCGCCGCCGTGAATATCAATGGTTTCTCCCAACAGCGCGGAACTCATGGCCGAACATTCGATGTGCCAGCCCGGTCTGCCTTTGCCCCAGGGGCTGTCCCATTCCGGTTCTCCGGGTTTGGAGGCTTTCCAGAGCGCAAAATCGAAGGGATTGCGTTTTCGTACATCCACATCCACGCGTGCGCCGGCCTCCATGTCATCCAGCTTTCTGCCGGAAAGTTTGCCATACCCGGAAAACCGCTCCACCGAAAAATACACGTCGCCGTCTAAAGGGTAGGCATGGCCCTTGTCTATCAGCACCTGAACCAGCCTGACGATATCCGGAATAAATTCGGTGGCGCGCGGCTCGAAGGTGGCGCGTTCCACTTTAAGCGCGTCCATATCTTCATAGAATCCCCGGATGAATTTTTCGGCGATTTCTTTGCAGGAGGTTCCGGTTTTTTGGGCTTTCTGGATGATCTTGTCATCAACGTCCGTAAAGTTACGGACATACATGACTTCAAACCCTCTTGCTTTCAGATATCGCGCCAGAACATCAAAAACAACGACAGAACGGGCATGGCCAATATGACAGGCATCATATACGGTGGGGCCGCAAACGTACATTTTGACTTTGTCGGGTTCAATGGTTTCAAAAATTTCTTTTTTCCTGCTCAGGGTATTGTACAGATAAATTGGCATGACAAGGTTCCTGGTTTTTTTATCCTTTCTGATTAATCGTGACAACACACAGGGCGGCAATGCCTTCGCTTCTGCCCATGGCGCCCAGACCTTCCGAGGTGGTGGCCTTGATGTTGACATCTTTCGGTGAAATATGAAGCACATTGGCGATATTTTTCTGCATTGCGCTCCGAAACGGCGACAGCTTCGGCGCCTCGGCGATCACCGTCACATCAACATTCACCGCCGAAAAGCCTTCGGACGTCAGAAGGTGGGCGGTTTTTTCCAGCAGCATCAGGCTGGATATCCCTTTGTAAGCCGGATCCGTGTCGGGAAAGTGGATGCCGATATCGCCAAGACCTGCGGCCCCCAGAAGCGCATCACACACGGCATGCAGCAATACATCCGCATCCGAGTGCCCCAGCAGCCCCTTTTCAAAAGGAATCTCCACGCCTCCCAATACCAGCTTCCGGCCAGAAACCAGCCGATGAATGTCATATCCGATGCCGGATCTCATGATATTCTTTATGATCCTTGATATTTTTTCTGTTTTTTGGTCTCGATAATATCGTATGGACAATCTCTACCACAAAAGGCGTTCCGGGTAAAGACAGGACTCCGGCGGAAAAGGAATTAACGCTTGAAAATCGCCGGGATTGTGTTATTTTATCGCTGTGAATAACCATGATGGCTTTTCAGAAACCATAAAGCCATCCGCCATCAATCAGCAGGAGGTGTCTTATGCAGTCTTTAAAATATGGAGAAATGCGTTCTGAATCTCAGGCGCAGGTTCAGGTCAATCAGTTCGTCCGGAGCGTATATAACTGGATGACAGTGGGGCTGGGTATTACGGGGCTGGTGGCCTTTTATGTCGGCAACAGCGAAACCATGTTGCGTATGATTTTTTCGAACCCCATCATCTTCTTTGCATTGATGATTGGTGAGCTGGCGCTGGTGTTCTCCCTGAGCGCCAGAATTCAGAAGATTCAGGCATCCACCGCGACCTCGATGTTTTTGCTGTATTCAGCGCTGAACGGGCTTACAATGGCATTTGTGTTTCTGGCCTATACCCAGTCTTCGGTGACATCCACATTCTTTGTATGCGCCGCCACCTTCGGGGTGTGCAGTCTCTACGGCATGAACACGCAGAAAGACCTGACATCCATGGGCAGCTTTATGGTCATGGGGCTGATTGGCATCGTCATCGCCTCTGTGGTGAATATGTTCATCCGCAGCAGCGGTATGAGTATGATTATCAGCTACATCGGCGTCATCGTGTTTGTGGGGCTAACGGCCTACGACACACAGAAGCTGAAAATGATGGCGCTCTCTCAGCCAGCGGGGATCGATGAAAGCACTGTCCGCAAGGGTGCTATCATGGGAGCGCTTACCCTGTATCTGGACTTCATCAATTTGTTCCTGATGCTGCTGCGGATATTGGGGGTTGCGAACGACCGCAGGTAATTCCTTACGTTCAGTGTCCAATAGACGCCCGGACGGCGGCGGCAATGGTTTCCGCGCCGGTTCGGGTGGCTTCAAAAGAAGGCCCTTCCACCATAACACGGCAGAGCGGCTGAGTTCCCGAATACCGGATCAGCACCCTGCCCTCATCTCCCAGCAAATCTTCCACCTGCTTCACCGCATCCCGAATCGCGGGGATGGTCTGGATGTCCGGCTGAACATCAACAGGAATATTGATCAGTATCTGCGGAAAAACGGTCATGATGCGGGAGAGTGCCGAAAGCGGCTTTCCGGCGTTCTGCATGGCTTCAAGTATCTGAAGCGCGCTGAGAATGCCGTCTCCGGTCGTATGTTTGTCCAAAAAAATGGTGTGTCCGGAATCTTCACCGCCCAGCACCGCGCCCTCGGCCTTCATCATTTCCATGACATGGCGGTCGCCGACCTGCGCCAGTGAAAGCCGAATACCTTGCTTTTTCAGGGCGGTTTTCAGCCCCATATTGCTCATGACCGTTCCCACGACGCGGTTGCCGCTCAGTCTTCCGACCTCTTTCATGTGGATGGCGCAGATGGTCAGCGCCTGATCTCCGGTCAGGGTGTCGCCCGTTTCATCCACCGCGATGACACGATCGCCGTCCCCGTCAAAGGCAAACCCGGCGTGGGCCTTATGGGCGATTACAGCCTTTTTGAGAGCTTCCGGATGCTGAGAGCCGCACCCTGCATTGATATTGATGCCATCCGGCCTGTCAGACAGCACCGAAACGTCCGCGCCCAATCGTGATAATATATCCGGCGCCGCCTGAAACGTTGCGCCATTGGAACAGTCTATAACGATACGCAGTCCTTTCAGAGACATGGAGGGAACCGTACTGACAAGAAAATCCTCATAGTATTCCAGGGCGTCCATGATGGCGTCGCATCGTCCGATAGAGCGCCCTCCGGTGGATGCATTCAGGCAATCCAGTATCCGCGATTCAAGCGCCTGCTCTACGGCCTCCGAGAGTTTGAATCCATTGCCGTCAAACACTTTGATGCCGTTATCTTCATAAGGATTATGCGATGCCGATACGACAATACCGGCACAGGCTCCGATCTGCGTCGTAATCCGGGCGATCCCCGGCGTCGGCATGACACCGGTCAGACAGGCGTCTCCCCCCATGGAACCGATACCTGCTGCAAGCGCGTATTCCAGCATATCGCCAGATTGCCGGGTATCCTTTCCGATGACGATTCTCAGGGAGGATTTCGATTTAAAATATGAAGCGACCGCTTTTCCTATCGCCAGCGCCATTTCAGGCGTCATTGGATATTGGTTGGCGACACCCCGGATGCCGTCTGTTCCGAACAATTTTGCCATGTTTCAGTCCCATCCACGTTTTTTGCAGTTATAAGGTGATTTTTAAAATAGAATATTCTATAGAGTCTCCGATGTCAGAAGCGGAAAAACGCATAGCGCTTCGGTGGTGACGCGATCCACAATTCCCTGAAGCCAGGCGGTCCCTCCGGCGCGTTGTTCCGGAGTGCTTTTCTGAATTACGGATGTATAGTTCTTCCCGCTTGCACGCACGTCCTGATAAATGCCTTCGAGAAATTCGTCGCGCAGGCGACTGTCGCCATCGAGGTTTCTTTCCATGACAAACAGCCGTTCCAGCCGGCTGCAGTTGTTGAACACTTCACACTCGCGATGCTCCTGAACCGTCTGCGGATTACAGGAAACAGGCAACATCCTGCAATACGCCGACAGCCGGGCGATGCGTTCCTGAATCGCGATATGAAGCGTCTCCTTCATCCCTTCATACAATGCTGCGGATAGCCCGTCAACAGCCTCGGAATTGACAAACAGGGCGCGCACATGACGGTACCATTGTTCCAGCGCCATCAGATTGGCGATATAGATGATATTGTTCACCACGATGCGTTTCAGAGAAAGGTGGACGCCGGATCTGAAGGGCGCGTTGGCGCTTCTGGAGACACCTTCGATCATCAGGCGATCTGGCCGCAGCTCGTCTTTCCGGCATATGGAACCCGCGGCGATCACCGCTCCGTACGTCAGACGGCATGGCCCCACAAGCCCGCCCTGCCCTCCCAGGAATATCGGTTTTTGATCCAGCATGACACCTCTGGGGACATCACCGATAAGGGATGCCGTCGCTTTGTCCTGATGCGGTGTAAAATTGAAATGGATGTAGGAGCTGCCGACTTCACTGTGATGCTTTCGGCTTGTGCCGCCCGCCATCAGGCAATCGCAGAAATTGATCAGACTGCCCAGCGTGACGAAGGGAAACAAAATGGTCTGCTTCAACGCTACGGAATGCGCCGCGCTGGCCTGTTCTTCAAGAATGACGCCTTCCCGGACATGCGCGCCCAGCCCCATGACAACATCGTCCAGAAAAACGGCTTTTCGGAAAAATCCGCCTTTGAGCTGAACGCGAGGGCCGATATAACAGTCCTCGATGGTCACCGGACCTTCATTTCCCAATTTGGTTCCTGGCAGGATGAGCGTTTTGCCTCCGTAAATCCGGCAACCTGGATATATTTCAACGCCGTCCCCGGAGATGCGGTGCAATTCCACTTCAGGGCCAATTTCCACCGTTTCGGGAGTATGAATCTTTACGCCTTTTTCCATGAGCTGGTGTACAGGTGTTGTCATTCTAAATGCCTTTCGTGGTGAACGTTGCTGCATATTTCTTACGGTAAAACGAATTCCAGTATGAAATCAAATAAAATGTTCATGTTTCGGTACAATTAAGGGGTGTTGCTCTCGTAATAAATTACCCAAAGCCTTCCTGAAAACGCAAAATGCCGGATGTTTCTGCATCCGGCATTTTCGATATTTCAGCATATTGACTATGACAGGGGATTACACATTCAACGCCCCTGCCATCAGATCCCCGACCATTTTGGTAAACCGGGAGGGGTTGTCCAGCTTGCCGCCTTCGCTGACAACCGCCATGTCATATAAAAGATCGCTGTAGTCCGGCAGGACGGGATTATCACGGTCTTTATCGTAAATAGCCTTGATTTTTATCACCAGGGGATGTTCCATATTCAGCTCCAGAACCCGTTTGACTTCCGGAGCTTTCTGCCCCGTTGATCTGAGAATTTTTTCCATATACGCGCTCATGTCATAGGTGTTTCCGGACAGACAGGACGCCGAATCTTTCAGACGCGTCGAAGGAATGACCTCCTTGATTTTACTCTCCAGTCGGGATTTGATGAAACCGAACAGCGCATTGAATTCTTCTTTTTTGCTGTCATCCACCTTGTCTATATCCAGATCGCCCTTTTCGGCGCTCTTGAAAGATTTCCCTTCGAATTCGGTCAGGGATTGCACCACCCACTCATCAATGGGATCCGCCATCAACAGCACTTCGAAATCTTTTTCCTTCAGCCTCTCAAGGTGCGGGCTGTTCAGGAGCGATGTCATGTTTTCGCCGGTGATGTAGTAAATGTCTTTTTGCTCCGCCTTCATGTTGGCGACATATTCGGAGAGTGAAATCAGTTTGCCGTCGGATTTGGTGGTCTGATACCGCGCCAGCCGCGCGATCTTGTCGCGGTTTTCAGAGTCGGTATGAATGCCGATCTTGAGAATCGCACCGAATTCCTTATAGAATTTCTCATAGGTGTCTTTATCCATATTGTCGAGAAGTTCGATAAGCTTTTTGACCAGATTTTTCCGGATATTCCGCACCAGCTTGTCCTGTTGCAGAATTTCCCGACTGACGTTGAGGTTGAGATCCGAGGCATCCACCACCCCTTTGACAAACCGGAAATATTCGGGCATCAGATCTTCGCAGTCATCCATGATGAAAACCCGTTTGCAATACAGATGAATGCCGTGTTTGTGTTCCGGGTTGAACAAATCGAAAGGCACCTGGGAAGGAATATAAAGAAGCGCGTGGTATTCCGTAACGCCTTCCAGTTTCATGTGAAGCTGGGTCAGCGGCGGATTCCAATCATGGCTCAGATGTTTGTAGAATTCCTCATATTCTTCCTTCGTGACATCTTTTTTGTCTTTTACCCAGATGGCTTTCATGGAATTGAGGGTCTCTTCGCGCATCACCTTACGGGTGGTTTTGCCGACCGGTTTGCCTTCTTTGTCCAGCAACTGTTCTGCGTCGGGAATCGGCTCGTCTTTTTCCACATCCATGACGATGGGATAACTGACAAAATCCGAATGTTCTTTCACAATTCGGCGGATCGTCCATTCTTCCGTATAATCCGCTTCGTCCTTTTCTTTTTTCTTCAGATACAGGGTGATTGTCGTACCGCGGGAGCGTTTGGTGGATTCCTCGATGGTGTAACTGCCGTCACCGTGTGATTCCCACAAGGTGGCCTTGTCTTCACCGGCGGATCGGGTCAGAAGACTCACCTTGTCGGCGACGATGAAAGAACTGTAGAAACCGACACCGAACTGGCCGATCAGTTCGGGCGTGAGTGTATTCTGCTGCTGGCTCGCGGACATGGCTTCGAGAAAGGCTGCTGTGCCGCTTTTGGCGATGGTGCCGATATTTTCCATGACCTCGTTATAGGTCATGCCGATGCCGTTGTCGGAAATCTCGATGGTTTGCTTGATGCCATCCGGCGTAATTTTGATCTTGAATTCCGTGTCATCGCCGAGAAGTTCCGGCTCTGTCTGAGCCTGGAACCGGAGCTTGTCAATGGCGTCCGACGCGTTGGATATCAGTTCGCGCAGGAAGATATCCTTGTTGGAATACAGCGAATTGATGATCAGATTGAGAAGCTGCTGAACCTCGGTTTTGAATTGAAGGGTTTCTTTTTTTGCGGACATACCATCTCCTGTTTGCAAAAACGAATTGAACTGTGATAATTGAAAAAGGGTTAAAAACTGTGCCATTGCTTATGAATTTGTCGAAAATATGAGATTATTTTTGTAATTGTCAACCCTATATACTTTACAGTCAACCGTTTCAAATGTTGTGGCGCAAGAATGCGGAGAATTCAAAATGAAAATTTGGATTGTGGGGGGGATGCTGTTTCTTTTGGCGCAAAACGTGATGGCGGCGGAGACGGCGAAGGTTCACTATCCTGAAATCGAACGGGTTGAAGACGCCATCAAGATTATCAAGACATTTACAACCATCCCCGAAACGGGAATACCGCCCACATTGTTGAGAAACGCCTGTGGAATTGCTATCTTTCCGGATGCCTTCAGGGTCGGTTTTATTTTGGGCGGCAATTACGGAAGAGGCGTTCTTTCGATTCGCAATCGCAGAAACCAATGGACGAATCCCGTATTTATCACAATGGCTGGAGGCAGCATCGGATGGCAAATCGGAGCGCAATCCGCGGATATTATTCTGGTTTTCAAGACACGAAAGAGCATTGATGAAATTACGGCGGGTAAATATACATTGGGCGCTGATGCTTCAGTAGCGATAGGTCCGGTGGGACGTCAGGCCGCTGCGGACACGGACACAAGGTTTCAGGCGGAAATATATTCATATTCCAGAACACGGGGGCTGTTTGCCGGCGTGTCTATTCAGGGAGCGGCGATTGATATTGATTATGACGCCATTGTTGGTTTTTATCACAACTCGAAAATCGGCGCCCGATATATTTTTAACACCCCCAATATCACGGCGCCGCCGGTGGCCGCCGAATTCAGAAAAACGCTTTCAGATCAAACACAATAATAGAGAAAAGAGGTGTCTGCTTGTCCATACTCATTACGCTTATAAAGGCTGCCGCCATACTGACGGCGGCAGCGCTTCTGGGGAACTGGTTCCTGTCGGAACTGAAGATGGCGAAGGCGCAAAGAAAACCCTGGTATGCCCCATATTTGACGGCGCCGGGAATTCTGATTATCATTGCCGTCCTTATACCTGTTGTGCTAAAGATACTCGGTCGGTGATTCCGGTATCGGGTGATAAACAGGGAGATATTCCATGTCGTTTCTAAATGAACAATCTGTTTCTGTCGAAGAACTGGGCGAAAATCTGGCCAATTTTTCGCTGGATCGCGAAGGCGTTCTGTTCGCCATAAGCCGGTTACCCGAAGATGAAACCATCAACAGGGTAACTGTCGAGTATGAGATACAGCTCCTCAACATATTGAGCGTGGGATGGGCGATTTCGTATTTCATGGAAAATCGTTCTGAAAAAACGTCTCTGATGGAAAAATTCTGGCGGGTACTCTTTGAATTTTCAAAAAACATTTCATCCGTGACATCCGCTTCCATCGGCAAGGAAGTGGATTACTTCCGTACCCTGAAAGAGCGGATCGATATTTATGTCAGCGCGATTTCAGAAGTTCCCCACCTGACGGATCCGGCGTCCGTCATCGGCCCAACGTTCGCCGCGCTTTGTGAGAGCGCCGACAATGTTCACGTCATCATGGCCGGCAACCGGGTCTTTCATCTGGCGCTGGAAGGGGTGAAACATTATCTGGACTCTGTTTTCAACAGCAGTACGGAATCTGTCGCATCCTGATGATGTTTATCCCGCTGACGGATGAACACCGTTATATCCTCCGGATGAATCTGTTTCGATGACAGGCTGCGTTTCTTCCATCACCCATTTTGGCGTGTTGCGTCACGCCCCTACCGAATGGAATCTGTTGCGGCGCATTCAGGGACATGCGGATAGCCCGCTGACTCCGGAAGGCGAAGACCAGGCTTTGTGCTGGGGGCGTTTTCTGGCGGCATATTCCTGGAACCGGATACTCTCCAGTGATCTGGGCAGGGCGCGCCAAACCGCGCTGCGGATCAATCGTTCGTTACATCTCCCGCTGTCGCTGAGTTCAGGGCTTCGTGAAATGGATTGGGGGCAGTGGACCGGAAAAACGCTGGCGGATATCCAACAGAACGATGCGCCGTTATGGAAAAAGCAGGTGGCTGCAGAATGGGATTTTTGTCCGCCGGGTGGTGAATCTCATGAGACTGTGTGGCGGCGTGGTTTTCAGGCGCTGACGGAAGCTTCAAACAGATGGCCGGGAGACACTATTCTGGTAGTTACCCATGAAGGGATTATCAAGAGCCTGATGTACCACAAGAGTACGGTTTCGGTTGTCCCAAAGACTGATTTAAATCCACGACCATACTGTTTACACCGATTCACGTTCACGGGCGGTATCTTGACGATAATTCAGACCAATTCCCTCGATCCGCATCACCTGCAAGGAGAATACAAATAAATGTCGACTGATGGAATGCCACCGATGCACCGATTGAAACACCCGGGTATTTTCATTGTTGTACTGGCGGTTTCGCTGTTGTCATTGATGGCGTGCGCTGAAAATGCCGCGGTGAAGCACCCGGACATGGTGGTTTCCGACCATTCGAAGATACACTGGTTTCCCAAAATTGATCTCGAAGAACTTCAGCATCAGAAGGGTGTGTACTTTATACCCGGTCTCAAGGGATATCAACAAACGACGGAATATACCTGCGGGCCGGCGGTGCTGATGGAACTGTCGAAATTCTACCATCTGCATCACATCGCTTTGAACCATGACACCGAGATGAAAATCGCAAAAGAGGCCGGCACCCGAAGCATGGATGTGCTGGCGTCCGGCGGAAAACCCGGCACCACGCCGGATGAAATGAAGCACTGGCTGGAAACTCACGGGTTCGATGTCCGGCTGACCTTTGAAGACAAAGAAGATGGAAGCGCTCTGAAGCAACTGAAAGAAAATATCATGAAGGGAATCCCCACCATCGTTGAATGGGCAAATCTGGAGGGACACTGGACGATCGCGGTGGGGTACGATACCCGGAACAACGACAATCCCTGGGATGACGTCCTCATCATGGCGGATTCTTACGACAAATACGATGACTATCCGGACGGTTATTCGTTTGTCAACGCCAATATTTTTTACTGGTTGTGGTATGACGCTTTTTACTTCGATAAGCTGACCTGGAGAACCATGATTACGGCGACACCCCGCCAGACGGAAAAATGAAAATCATTTATTACTGCCAGCATGTTCTGGGAATGGGGCATTATTTCCGGAGCCTTGAAATCTGTAAGGCGCTTGTCGGCCATGACGTCATTCTGGTATCGGGCGGCATGCCGATGGCGGCGCCGACACCGGCTCACGTCCGTGTAGTGGCGCTGCCCGACCTGCATATGGATCCGGATTTCAGCCGATTTGAAACGGCTGACGGCGCTCTGGGAAATATAGATGATATCAGACGGGTGCGCCGGCGGATGTTGCTGGACCTGGTGATGTCCGAGCGCCCGGATGTTTTCATGGTGGAACTGTTTCCGTTCGGACGGAAGGCCTTCGGGTTCGAGCTGAAGCCGGTACTGGCGGCTGTTCATGATGTAAAGCCCCGTGTGACGCGGGTGGTGTGCAGCCTTCGGGATATTCTGGTCGAAAAGCCCGATGCCCAGGCATACGAAGAACGGGTGGTGACGCTGCTGAACCGATGGTTTGATGCTCTGCTCGTTCATTCAGACCCCGGTCTGGTGCGGCTGGATGAGACATTTTCCCGATTGGCGGATATCCGGATCCCCGTGGTTTATACAGGGTTTGTCACGCCGCGTCCGCCGCCGGAAGATCGCATCGCCATCCGGCGGCGGTTGGGCGTCCAGGATGCGGATATGCTGATTGTGGCCAGCGCCGGCGGAGGCCGGGTAGGGTTTATGCTTCTGGATGCGGCGGTTTGCGCCGTTCCGATGATGACCGACGCCGCTGTCCGCCTCCAGGTTTTTACGGGGCCGTTTATGGAAGACGCCGAAGTCCGGAAACTTGAGGCGATGGCTTCCGGGCGGGTGCGGATTTCGCGGTTCACACCGGATTTTACCGCCTGGCTGTCCGCCGCCGACCTGTCCGTCAGCATGGCTGGATATAATACCTGCATGAATATTGCGGCCGCCGGGGTGCGGTCTCTGGTCTGGCCGTTTTCCCAGAACCGCGAGCAGCGGCTTCGCGCGGAAAAGATCGCCGCCGGCGGCGGGATGCGGATACTGGAAGATGCGGAACTTGAACCGGAGCGTCTGGCGCTTCTCATGACAGAACTGCTTTCGGACAAAACCCGGCCCGAGTATCGCGTGAATCTGGATGGCGCTGCATACACGACCGGCTGGATCGGAGGCTGGACGGGAATCGGAGGCTGCGATCGTGTATCATAACCTGTCCGCTGTCTGGAAAATCCCGTCTGAGCGCGTCCGGTCGCAATTTGAAAGCGATATGGCGCCGGTTTTTGCCGTAATGGGACAGAGGGCACCGGTTCGCTTTTTTTTCAGAGCTGACGACATCGGTATTCCCGGAAAAAATTTTTCTTGCCTGACGAAGATGTTTTATCACTACCGGACGCCGCTCAACCTTGCCGTTGTGCCTTCCTGGATGACACTGGAACGCTGGGAAGCCTTTCAGCCGATGGATCGTCAGTCGCCGGAACTGTGGTGCTGGCACCAGCACGGATGGCGTCACCTCAACCATGAGGTGCAGGGGAAAAAACAAGAATTCGGGCCCGCCCGTTCCGATGAACAGATCGTGCAGGATATTCTGTCCGGACGCGACAAACTGAGCCAGATTCTTCGGGATCGGTTTACGCCGGTGTTTACGCCTCCCTGGAATCGTTGTGACGCCCGGACGCTTTCTGTGTTGAAATACCACGGATATCAGGGGATATCCCGCCACTGGCGCAGCCTGCCGTCATCTTCGGAGGAGCTACCGGACTTTCCGGTCCGTGTCGATCTTCACACACGGCGCGAAGCAGCGCCGGAAGCCGGATGGAAAGCGCTCCGAAAAGAATTCGCCGTATCAGCGGCATCCGGTGTCTGCGGCGTCATGATTCACCACCAGCGCATGAATGCCGCAGCTTTTACGTTCCTGGAATTACTGCTTCACACGCTCCGGAATACCGAACATGTGCAATGCCTGCATCTGGGCGATTGGCTGCGACATGCGTAACGTCATTGTCATTACCTCCATTTTTTCGCCCACGTCGGCGGTGCGTCAGTGGGCGGCTTTGAGCGATTGGCGGGTGCTGGTCGCAGGCGATATCAAAACGCCGGCGGACTGGCGATGTGAACCGGCCATGTTCATTTCGGCGCGGGAACAGGGCGCCCTGCCGTTTCGTATCACCAAACATCTTCCCTGGAACCATTACGCCCGCAAAATGATCGGCTATCTCGAGGCTGTCCGCCGGGGGGCGCGGGTGATCGTGGATACCGATGATGACAATATCCCGAAGCCGGACTGGTCGTTCCCGGATTTTAACGGAAGGCACCGGATGTTGTCGCATAGCTCAAAATTCATCAATATGTACCGTTGGTTCACAAAGCAGCATATCTGGCCGAGGGGATTTCCGCTCGATCGGATTGGCGATGCAGCCGTTTTCCCGGATGAGAATCATGTCCGAACGGGGCAGGTCCGGGTCGGCATATGGCAGGGGCTGGCGGATGAGGATCCGGATGTGGACGCCATTTATCGCATGACCGTGGGAGCGCCCTGCCGTTTTGACCGTAAAGACCCTGTCGTGCTGAACGCGGGGACATTTTGCCCCTTCAATTCTCAGAACACGGCGTTTGTTCGGGAGGTTTTTCCGCTGCTCTATCTGCCGGCGTCGGTGAGCTTCCGGTCAACGGATATCATTCGGGGCCTGGTGGCCCAGCCTGTTCTCTGGAGCGCCGGATACCATCTGGGATTTACGGGCGCAACCGTGGTGCAGCATCGGAATGAACACGATTATCTGGTGGATTTCGCCTCTGAAATTCCGTGCTATCTGCATTCCGAAAAAATCGCCAACGCAGCGGAACGGGCGGTGCGTTCGGGCGTTTCGATAGCGGATAATCTTTATAGCGCCTACGAGAGTCTCGCGCGCGCCGAAATGATTCCGGCAAGCGAACTGACGCTTCTGTCGGACTGGATTCAGGATATCCGGGATGTCATGACATCATCATGAACGAGATACGCTTTCACGCCATGCTGGTGACCGATCTGGACGGTACGCTGCTGGATTCCGGCGGCAGGCTGTCTCCAGAGGATCGGAACGCGCTGACAGCTCTGAAGACGGACGGCGTGGTGCGGGTGGTGGCCACGGGACGGTCGCTGTATTCCCTGCAACAGTCGGTGGGAAGCGATCTGCCGGTGGATTATGTCGTTCTTTCGATGGGCGCCGGCATCATCACATATCCTGAAGAGCGATTGATCCGCAGCATCGAGATGACGTCCGGGGACGTATCCCGTGCGGTCGAAATTTTCATGGAACTTGATCTGGATTTTATGCTGCATGAACCGGTTCCGACCAACCACTGCTTCCTGTATCACGCAACCGGCAGGGATAACCCGGATTTCTACCGCCGGCTTCAGCGTTATGAAAGATTCGCCCGACCTTTGGAACATCCGCCAACGATGGAAAATCCTGCCTCTCAGTTGCTTGCTGTTGTCAATCATGATACCATAGACGCTATTATGCCGGTGTTGCGGCAGAGGCTGAGCGGTTACAGCGTGATTCGATCCACATCGCCGCTGGATGGGGTTTCCGTGTGGGTGGAAGTGTTTCCTCGCGAAGTCAGCAAACATCAGGGGGTCGGCTGGCTTGCGGAGCGGCTGCATATCCGCCGGGATCATATTGCCGCGGTCGGCAATGATTACAACGATCTGGATCTTCTGGAATGGGTGGGAACGGGATATCTGGTGGACAATGCGCCGACGGCGTTGAAAACCCGGTTTCCTCTGGTGGCGTCCCATGATCACGGCGGCGTTGCGGAGGCGGCCCATCGGTGGTTAACATCTTACCTGAAATGAAAGGAGTATATACATGAGCGAACATCCGTCAACGATGTCAAAAGATTTTGAGACAGCCCTGAACGTGGGCAGACCTCCGGTCATCCGGCAACTGTTTCCCAATTCCAAGGCCCTGATCGTCAGTGGAAAATATATTGACCGTGCGATGCTGGCCAAAGGGAAAGCTATTTCAATGGCGGCGAACGGAAGGAATATTTTCGTTATCCGCGGCGCGCTTCGGGCGGCGCAGCGAGCCAATTCCGTCATTATCATCGAAATCGCCAGGTCCGAAGGCACGTATTGCGCAGTCAATTTCTGGAACATCGCCCGCCAGGTGGACGCCCTGTGCAACGAGATGGGCATTACCGCACCGGTCGCCATCCATGCGGATCATTACGGAATCAAGTCCCCGGAAGATATCGCGCCGGCGATGGTGGATATCCCCACTATTTTTGAAGCCGGTATCACCTCTATCGCCATTGACGCCTCTCACATGCCCGACATCCAGAATCTTCAGGCCAATATCGCGCTGAACCCGTACATTCCCAAATGGGCGGGGCTTGAGACCGAGGTCGGCGAAATCAAGGGGAAAACAGGGCTTTCCACGGTCGAAGAAGCAATGTTTCTCATTCAGGGGCTGAACGCCCATGATATCTTTCCGGACTGGATAGCGCTCAACAACGGCACGACCCACGGCATCGAGGCCAGTGATCAGGGGATCCAGGTCGGCCTGACCCAGAGCATCCACGAGGCGTTGACGCCCTATAAAATTTCGGGCGCGCAGCATGGCACTTCCGGCAACAATTCGGATCGTCTCCGGGAGATCGCCAGACTGACCCGCACCACCAAGGCCAATGTGGCCACAGCCCTTCAGATGATTTCATGGGGGCTTGAAGTCAACGACTACGGAAACGCCATTCTGGATGCCGACGGCAATTTCATCAAGGTTCCGGGTGAAGGCGTTACAGAGGAAATGTGGCAGTCCATGGTGGATTACGCCAATTCCAAGGGTCTGAAAAAAGGCGATTACAAAAAGCTGAACCTTCCGTTTGAAGCCAGGCTTCTGGGACAACCCAAACCAGTTCGCGACCGCATGGTCCAGCGGGTGGAAGATTTCGTGTATCATATGCTCACGAAGGTGTTCAATGCCGGAGACACCGCACCGCTGGCCGTCGAGGCTATCCTGGCGGCGGGTTCCTGTGATCCGGGCGCCAAGGTTTCCCGAATGGAAGATCCGTCCGCCTGGACGCCTGACAAGATTGCGGCGCGTGGACTGATGGTTGCCGCGGATAAAGGCGCCAAAGGTAATTTTGACGATTAAAGATGCAAAAAAAGAGGAGTTTTATATGACAGAACCGCTGATAATTCCTGAAGAATATCAGGGATCCATCAAGAGGCTCCTGAGCCGCGCCCCTTTGGAACAGCGCAGTGACGAAGAACTTCAGAAACGTCTTCTGATGTATCTGAAGCTGGGCGGCGAAAAGCTTGCCCGCCAGCATATCGAGATGCTCAAAAAAACGTTTCCGGATCAGGCGATATTGATCAAACGGCACATCCGGGAAGACGAAGAAGACGAGAGAGATGAAGAAAGCGCATCCGATGACGACGAAAGAGACGGCGAATATCATGCAAACAATGCGAGCGATCCGATGGCCTCTTTCGATTGATCTGGCGGGTGTCTATGCCAGGACTTTTTTGAGAACCTCAGGCACTGATTCAGTTTAACGGGAGCGGTTCACCGAACTGAAGCAGTGCCGGTCAATAAATGATACATGGCCTCGGTCGCTGTCCGGGTTGTGTCTATGGAGCCACTGTTGTCAATCACCCGTGTGGCGATGCGTTTTTTTTCTTCGACAGGCATTTGAGAACGAATTCTGGCCAGCGCCTGATCTTGAGACAAACCGTTCCGGGTCATCAACCTCTGGATTTGTAGTGATTCTGGAATATACACCACAATGATCTCCGAAAGCCCTTTGTCCATACCGGATTCAAAGAGCAGCGGAACATCCAGAATCACAACGGCGTCCGGGAAATCATGTTCGATTTTCGCCAGACGCCTGTGCGTTTCAGCCATCACTTCAGGGTGAACAATACGGTTTAGGAGTTGTTGGCGGATCGGATCATTAAAAATAATCTCTCCGAGACGGGGACGGTCAATGCCGCCGTCCGGAAGAAGAATTTCGTTTCCGAATGCATCCACAATGCCTGTCCAGGCTTTTCGG
Organism: Deltaproteobacteria bacterium; assembly: GCA_021778975.1. Taxonomy (GTDB): domain Bacteria; phylum Desulfobacterota; class Desulfobacteria; order Desulfobacterales; family Desulfatirhabdiaceae; genus RAAP-1. The sequence goes on along the minus strand of JAJYBO010000010.1, from coordinate 2,011 downwards.
CCTTTCTGAACCACATCCCGGGCAATGACATCAGCGTCCACAATGATAGCGCCGCAGGTTTTAAAAACCCCTGAAACCGTTGATTTTCCGGTGGCAATGCCCCCTGTGAGTCCTGCAATTACCACGGCGCTATTCCTCTTCCCCGGATATGTGCTGGCAGGCCGGGAATACACAGCAGGGCATTCACCAGAACAACCGCCCTATTTCGATCTATCGGATCAGGTCAAGAATCCGCAGGCGGATGGCGTCCTGCCCCATTCCCTGATAAGGAATTTGTTCCGAAAGCCCGCCACGCCCTTCTTTATGAGTTCCCATGCAGGCATAGCGAGGGTGATAGCCTCTTTCGAGAAGCCATGTACCCAGTCGCGACCCCAGCCCCGTCCGGATGTTCTGGGTTTCCACCACCAGCACCGCCTTGCCGGAACCAATACGGCGCAACATGTCTTCATCTGTCATGTTCAGGGTGGTTTTATTGACAAGGCCGATGGAAAGCCCCTCTTCCTTCAGGGTTTCAACGACATCCAGACACCGGTACAGCATTTCGCCGTAGGTGACGATATAGCCGTCACGGCCCTCACGAATCAAATCGTCCCTGCCCGGAACGAATGTGTAAGCATCATCGAAAAAGCGCTGTCCGTCCGGTTTCAGGATAAACGGCGCGGCGGAACGGGTCGAAAAGACAAAGCGCAGCCCCGGGTCAAAAAATATCGAGGACAGAACGGCCTTTAACTGAAGGCTGTCCGCGGGGTAATACAACCGCGTGATATCGTTGTCCGTCAGACCGTTGTCCGCGAAAAAGTTGTTAATTCCGAAGTGACAGGTGTTATCCGCCATGTCATCCACACCGGCATGGGAAAAATGCGCCAGCACATTGGCCTTGTTGAGCCGGGCCATCGTGATTTCCGAAATCACCATTTCGAGAAACGCGGAAAATGTGGCGAAAATCCCCTGTTTTCCTTCACAGGCGCCAAATCCGGCGGCCACGGAGAAATTGTTGCGTTCCATGATGCCACCATGGACATACACATCCGGAAAGGCTTTGCGGATATGATGCAGACCGCATGACCCCTCCAGATCAGAATCCACGACCAGCACCTGGTTGCGATCCGGCATTTGCTTCAGGATGTCGCAGACATATTTCCCGAAGTCATCCCTGTTTTTGCCCTGTTCCAACGAGCTGCCTTTAAATGACGGAACAGCGGATTTGGCCGGAACCGCTTCCAGCATTCCGGCGGCTTCGGCATATCCATTTCGTTTGAGATATGAAATGGCAAATTTGACGGGAATTACATCATGTCCTTTAGGTAATCCCTCGATACCGTCAACTTTGGGCGCCATTTTGCGGCGGTTGACCAGTGCATAAGGCCCGCTATGGGTCATGGCGGCCCGGATCCGCTGGTACAGAGCGTCCAGGTCTTCACCGTCTCCGGAATTTACCGCGAGTCCGTGTCCTTGCAGGGTTTTTTCGACATCATACCCGGTCATATACTCACTGGGATGCCCGGCGATGGTCACATCATTGTCATCAATCAGAAGTTTGATATTGAGTTTGTTGGCCACCGCATATCGAGCGGCTTCAGCGTCCCCACCTTCCTGCTGAGATCCGTCGCTGCCAAACAGAATAACAGCCCTGTCCGGATGGGCGGCGGCCACCCCGTTGACATAACTCCATAAGTGACCGAGTCTTCCGGAACTGAAAAAAATTCCCATTTCATCATGCCGTTCAGGATGGCCATAAAGCCCTTTTTCAAACTCCCGATAATGCAGCAAGGCGTCCGGAGGCATATAGCCATTGAGTACCGCCATGATGTATTGAGCCGCCACCCGATGCCCCGCTTCATCGAAATATACCGGATAGATGGCCTCACCACCCTTAATCAGCCCATCAATCATCAAAAGCTCCGGAACAATGTCAACAGCGCCGCCCGTATGCCCCCCCAGCCCTTTGAGGTTGGCGTATGCCGTAAAAAAAACGATGCTGTCTCGGACCATGCGGATGTTCCGGGTCAGC
>JAJYBO010000009.1:14948-23889 GCA_021778975.1 Deltaproteobacteria bacterium | reverse complement strand
ATGCGGTAGAGGTTGGAGCGTGCTTGGCTTGCCGTTAGTGTGTGCATGGCGGTGTCCTCCTTGATTGGCACACTAATCGTACGGTAATGCGTACGCTTTGTCAAGGTGATGCAAAGCCGTTAATCTTTTTGCTGCTCTTACTTAACAAACCGTAATATTTAGAAATTTAAAGTCGAGGTCTCATATTCGAGATATCCGTGCCAACCCTTGCTATATATGGGTAGAGCTTGATTTTTATTTTGGACAATAGTGACGGCTTCGTAAAAAATCCGGATGCAGCGCCAGCGCTGCATCCTTCGTCGTTGCGGCGTACCATAAGTACGCATCACTCCTCAGAATTTGCGCGCCTTGCCTGCGGCCTTTTTACGAAGCCGTCCGAAATTTGACTTTTTACGAGAACATCAACAGTGATATTTTGCGCTCTGACACGATATGCGGGCTTTACCACGAAAACACACGACCACAGCCGCTTGCGAAAATCACTCCTTCCCCAGCATGACGCTGGTGGCTTTGATAAGTGCGCAGATATCTTCTCCGGTTTTGACGCCGAGATCCTTGGCGGCTTCGGAGGTGACGATGGCCGTCAGAATATTGCCGTTACCGACATCGATTTTTACTTTGGCCATCAATCCATCTTCCTTGACATCGACAACCTTTCCTTTCACAATGTTTCGGGTGCTTAATTTCATTGTCATTCCTCCGCAGAGATTTGAGGTGATGAAACAATAATGTCAATGAGGTCAGAAACGTCATTGTCACTGACCTGCCGGACATTCGTAATCCTTCTGCGTGGGAAAGTCAATGGTTACGCCAGCCCAGGCAAAACGACAAAATTCGGACACACAGGGGAAGCTGGACATGGATGATTCTAAAGATCAGGTAATCTGCCGTCTGAAATCCGCCCGCAAACGTAAAAAACTGTCTCAGAGCGAACTGGCGGAAAGAGTCGGCATCAAGCGTCAGGCCATTTACGATATGGAATCCGGACGTTATACGCCCAATACGACCATTGCGCTGCGGTTGGCCAAAGAGCTGGAATGCCGGATCGAAGACCTGTTCGTTCTGGAAAGCCCGGAAGAAGATGTCCCGGTCATGCTGGCGGAAACCCCTCTGGCGGTGAATGCCAGAGTCTCGGTTGTCCGTATCCGGAACCGCATGGTCGCTTATCCCGTGGATGGACGCTGGCTGAACGGTGACGGGTTTCAGTCCGCGGACGGCATGATCGCCGGCGACGGAAAAACCGTTCATCTGCTGCAGCCGGAATCCTCTATAGAAAAAAACATTCTGCTAATGGGCTGTGACCCGGCTTTTGCCCTGCTGAGCGCCCATGCCGCGCGCCGCAGCGGAGACACCCGGGTTCACTGCCGTTTCGCCTCCAGCCATGCCGCGGTCAAAGCGCTGGCTGACGGCCGGACGCATGTCGCCGGAACCCATCTGCACAATTCCGACATTACGGAATCCAACATCGCACTTGCGGAAAAGATGCTGGCCGGATCCAAAGTTATGGTGTTCGCTTTCTCGGTGTTTGAGGAAGGGCTTATGGTGGCCCCGGGGAACCCTCTGGCAATCCGGACGGCGGAGGACCTGGCAAGAGACACTGTCCGCCTGGTCAACCGGGAGCCGGGAGCGGCGCTTCGCGTGCTGCTGGAGGACTGGTTGCAGCGCGCCGGCGTGCCTTCTGAAACGGTTTACGGATATGACCATCTGGTGCTGAGCCACAGTCATGGCGCCCAGATGGTGGCCTATGGTCTGGCGGACGCCGCGCTGGGGCTGCGGGCGGTTGCGATGGCGTACGGCCTTGATTTTGTCGCCATCCAGTCGGTGCGCTGCGATCTGGTTATCCCCTGTGATCTGCTGGATATTCCCGGTGTCAAAATCGTTCTGGATGTGCTGCAAACTCACGCGATGCGCAAAGAGCTGTCGTCACTTCCCGGTTATGACGCTTCCTGCACCGGCAGTCTCATCGGCGAGGTAGGCGGCGGATGAAAAGATACTTGACTCGATTCCTTGCAGGTGCTACCTGCAAAAGGCGGTTTCTGACGTCGGCGATGAGAGGCGGCGGAAAGCATTGCCGCCGTCAGTATATTGTGGACGCCGGATTTTGAGCTTAATTATTAACGTTTGATATCGAGGGAATGAATCATGAAGAAAGCATGCATGTTTTTCGGTTGCATGGCGCTTGTCGCTTCTGTAACCGGCTGTGGCGTGGCGACCATCAAACCCAGCTATACCATCACCAATCCCGAATTAATGCGGATTGGCGGCGAAGCGCCAGGCAACAAGGAACCGGAGATCGTCAATATGGGGTCTTATTGCCTTCGGGTTACCGAAAAATGGAAAGCGGATGGAAAAACGCCGGATGGTCAGCCGATATGGACCAAAGACAGTTTCCGCGAAGCCATCCCCTGCAAGTAAACATTATAGAGCTATACTGCAAACGGTAACAATCTGCGCTTTTTGAACCTCCACCCCAATCCTCCCCCGCTGGGGGCGGGAGCTAATAAAAACGCAGTTTGTAACCACCTGAAGTATATCGTCACCGATCGAACCGGGAATATGCTCATGGCAAATCAATTTTTTCATAAATATCTGCAACCACTATCAGCCTGACATGTCACGCTTTCGCACGGCTTCCGATTTCCGGCAGAAACGCCGCCAGCAGCCCGATCAGTGGCAGAAATGAGCATATCTGATAGACATAATCAATGCCGCGGGCATCGGCCAGCTTTCCCAGCACCGCTGCGCCGATACCCGCCATGCCAAATGCCAGCCCGAAAAACAGTCCTGAAACCATCCCCACCTTACCGGGGAAAAGCTCCTGCGCATACACCAGAATCGCCGGAAACGCGGATGCCAGAATAAGCCCGATAACAAAGGTCAGAGGGCCTGTCCAGAACAGTGACGCGTATGGCAGCACCAGTGTAAACGGCGCCACCCCCAGGATGGATCCCCAGATCACACGTTTACGCCCGATGCGGTCGCCTACAGGGCCGCCCATGATGGTTCCCAGCGCCGCTCCCAGCAAAAACACGAATAAATGAATCTGGGCGGACTCCACAGAAATGTGAAATTTACTGATTAAATAAAAAATGAAATAGCTGTTCAGGCTGGCCAGGTAAAAAAATTTCGAGAAAATCAGCATCAGCAAAATCAGAACCGGCCATATCGCCGTCCGGACGGGAATGGGGGATGGAGGGGCCTGTATGGAATGCGCCCGATGTTTCTCGCGCAACTGCCAGCGTCTATACCAGTTGCCAACTTTCCATAAAATCACGATCGCCAGCAGAGCGGCCAGTGAAAACCAGATGACGCTGTGTCTGCCCTGCGGAATGACAATCAATGCCGCCAGCAAAGGCCCCATCGCCGTTCCGGCATTGCCGCCGACTTGAAAAATGGACTGCGCCAGCCCGTATTGCCCCGCGGACGCCATGCGCGCCACCCGCGACGATTCTGGATGAAAGACCGAAGATCCTGTGCCTACCAGCGCTACCGCGATGAGCAACATGCCGTATGTTGGCGACATCCCTAAAACGATCAGCCCCACCAGTGTACACCCCATGCCAATGGCCAGTGAATAGGGTTTCGGATGGATATCCGTATATAATCCGATTGCTGGCTGCAGCAGGGACGCCGTAGTTTGATAGGTCAGCGTAATCAGACCAATCTGCGTAAAATTGAGATCAAACGCTTGTTTCAACAGCGGATAAATGGCCGGGATCAGCGACTGAATCATGTCGTTCAAAAAATGGGAGACACTGATGGCGCCCAGCACTCTGAGACCGATCTTTTCAGCGCCAGTTGTGGATATTTCCATTGTATTACATTGATTTTTCATGAAAATTCTCTCTTGACAATCTCAAAAACAAAAACCGCCTGATGAGTTTTGGCTCTACAGGCGGTTGCTATTCAAAAAAACTGGTCGGGGCGAGAGGATTTGAACCTCCGACTCCCTGCTCCCAAAGCAGGTGCGCTACCAGGCTGCGCCACGCCCCGATCTTGACAATTCTGTGCGCTTCTATCACGATTTGGGCGCTCAGGCAATACATAACTGACGGGTTCTTAAAATGTTCGCATACTGCGTTGCACCCTTCCCTGGCCTTTGATCGAACAAAATTTGATTATTTATGTCGAAGAATGTACAATAGCCGCCGAGACAAACAGGAGCATCGGTTTAATTTTATTTTATTACAGCAATTTGATAGAAAAAGGATTTAACGCATGCAGCGAACACTGTCCATTATCAAACCCGATGGCGTTTCACGCAACCTCATCGGAGAAGTCGTTCTGCGCCTGGAAAAGGCCGGATTGAAAATCATCGCCATGAAAATGCTTCATATGACCCGCGCGCAGGCGGAAGGGTTTTACGCCGTACACAACGCGCGGCCTTTTTTCTCCAGCCTTACCGAATTTATGTCTTCCGGGCCGGTTGTCGTCATGGTGCTGGAGGCCGAAAATGCCATTGCCCGATATCGGGAACTGATGGGCGCCACCAATTTCAAGGACGCCGCAGAAGGCACTATCCGCAGACTCTTTGCGACGGATATCGAAAAAAATGTCGTTCACGGCTCAGATTCTCCGGAAACAGCGGCATTTGAAATCGGCTATTTCTTCAACAGCTTTGAAATCGTATAATCCTCCTCGATCCGCCCATGACAACGCCATTTTCTGCCGCAGAACGGATCCGCATGGATCATATTGCCATTGTCCTGGTGTGTCCGCGGTTTCCGGAAAATATCGGAGCCGCCGCAAGGGCCATGAAAAATATGGGCATCCATCGCCTGATTGTCGTAACACCTGAAAACTATGACCTGCCGCGGGTGCTGAAAATGGCGACGCATGTGGCCGCCGATATTGTCAGCCAGGTGTGGATTACCGAAAGCCTGAAGGAAGCGCTTTCGGAGTTTCATATGGTGATTGGCGCCACCGCCCGTCTGGGCGGTGAGCGCGGGGTGGTGCATCCGCCAGACGAAATCGCCAGACGGATGGTTTCGATTTCTCAGGAGAACAGCATCGCCGTTGTTTTTGGGCCTGAAGACCGGGGGCTTTCCAACGATGATATCCGTCTCTGTCATGAACTGGTCAATATCCCAACGGCCGATTTTTCTTCGTTGAATCTGGCGCAGGCTGTCATGATTCTGTGTTACGAACTCTTTACGGCCGGCATTCCTGAACCCGCGGCCACAACACCCCGGCTGGCCACGCGTCACGAACTGGACGGCATGTATGACCAGCTTCGGGATGTTCTGGTGCGCATCAACTATATCAACCCGGAAAACCCCGATTACTGGATGAACAAAATCCGTCGTTTTTTGACCCGGATGCAGCTTAGAGCCGGAGAAGTCAGCATCATTCGGGGCATCTGCCGTCAGATAGACTGGTACGGAGAAAAACGTCATACCCCTCCGTCGCCATGACCGCGCCGCCGGATCATGAAAAATAGCTCCTCTGCTTTCAGCCGTGTGATGACATGGCGCGCGGACACAGCCAAAACTTTTCCGTCATTTACCGCCCCCCAGAATTCCCTGAACCGCTTTCAATATATCCACCGGCAGCGCCACGATTTTGGCATTGGGCGATATCGCCAGGTTTTTATAGGCTTCTACATATTTTTCGCCCAGCAGATAAATGGCCGGCAACTGGCGGTCGCCGATTGCATCTGAAACCCGCTGGATGGCTTCACGCGTGGCATTGGCCATGATGACCTTCGACTGGGCATCCCGCTTTGAGGCTTCCAGCTTTCCTTCGGCTTCCTGAATCTGGGCTTCCTTGGCGCCCTCGGCGTTCAGAATTGCCGCCACTTTCTTGCCTTCGGCCTCGGTAATGGCGGCGCGGCGGGAGCGTTCGGCGGATGCCTGCTTTTCCATGGCCTGCTGCATGGTGGGCGAGGGCTTGATATCCTGAATTTCAACGGTCTTGACCACGATCCCCCAGGCGGCCACATCATCCGAAATCCCCGCTTTGAGCTTGGATTTGATGAGTTCGCGGGAACTGAGGGCGTCATCCAGATCCATCTCGCCGACAATACTCCGCAGCGACGTCTGAATCAGATTTACGATGGCGAACCGGAAATCGTCAATGCCGTAAACCGCTTTTTGAGGATCAATGACATTGATGAACGCGATGGCGTTGGTCATGATCACGGCGTTGTCTTTGGTAATGACCTCCTGTGTCGGAATATCCATGGTAATGTCCTTGGTGATTACCCGATACGCGATGGTGTCTAAATACGGAATCACGAAATTCAGCCCCGGATTCAGGATGCTGTGATATTTACCCAGACGCTGCACCACATGTTTGTACCCCTGGGGGACAATTCGAACTCCCAGAAACAGGGTCAATATCACCAAAAACGTCAAAATACTGATAACCGTCAGTCCTCCTCCCATAATGCTCCCCTCCTGTGTTTGTGTGATGTATATATACCATTTATAACAGGGTGTTCCTGGTTGGAAAATACCCTTACGAGGGCGTCATTGCTTTTTCACGGTCAGGACATGGCCTTCAATACCCGACACCCTTGCGTTGTCGCCGGGCATCAGTATTTCGGAACTTGTAAAATCCCATTCATCGGCGCCCAGAACGGGCAGGGTGAAACGAATCTTTCCTTTTTCTATTGGCGATGTGTTGGATTTGATGACCATGCCGGTCTCACCGAGAATGGCTTCACGAGACATGCCGGCGGTTGTTTTATCCACCATTCTGGGCCTGAGAAGACGGAACCAGAGAAATGTGAACACCGAAGACGCCACCGTCCAGATGAACAACTGAACGCTGAGAGACATGTGAGGAAATGCCAGCAATGCGAGGCTGGCAAAACAGGCGCCAAGTCCGAACCAGATAATGGTGAACGACGGTATGAAAAGCTCGACGCCAATCAGAATCAATCCGAACGATAGCCAGTGCCACCACAGAATTGTCATGCGTATATGATCCTCCCGGTTTGGGTTTACACGGTGAACAAAGAACCCCCGTTTACGAAGCCGTCCGAAATTCCCCGCCTGACGCGATAAGCTCCATGAACGCATCAATGCGGGTTTCGATCTGACTCTCGGAAAAACTGCGCGAATCCGTCATATCCGCTTCAATGATAAGAGATGGCAGGCCGCGTTTTTCTCGCACGATCCGCTGAATATCGTACTGCCCCAGAGAATATGGCTTGCAGCTTCGGTTGGAGTGCATCACCAGACCATCCACCTGATAATGATCGCACATGTCCATGACGATGTCTGCCATCTGGTCGGCGCCGATGTTGATGAAAACACGGGTGTAGGCTTCGGCCATGGAGTTCAGAAAATCTTTTTCATCCATGAAATCGAGCGATCTGCACCAGGAAGATGTGTAGGTATCGGCCACCAGGCAGGCGTGGTGAGCGGCGAACTTTTCGGACAGCCACCGGGTCCGGTGCCAGATTGGCAGATTGTCCCATAACAGCCGGTATTTTTCTTCGGGAACCGCGGCGATTCCAGCGGCAACCCGTTCGTTCATTTCATCGAGCAGTTCTCTATAGTAATCCACGACCGTCTGCGTACCGCGCAGCGTGACGATCAGGGCCAGATGAAAAAATGCGTCAAATGCGCTCAACGGCGCGGGTTTGTTGACCGCGGTATCCAGAACGGCCTTCCAGAGATGTTGTGCTTCGATGGAAAGCCCGCCCACCTCTTTCAGACGCTCCGGATCCCATTTTTTCTTGCAGAGATTTTCTAAAAACAGGATGTAGTCATCGAGCTGCCGGCGGACGTATCGGCGGGCCTCTTCCGTAAATTCCGTATGGCAGAAGGGCGTATCCAGAATAAACAACGGCGCCTGAAAATATCTGGCCTGAACTTCGTACCATTTCAGCACCGTGCCGCAAATGTTGTTGCAGCAGATGAGCATGTCCGGCCGCGGCAGGCCGCCGATAGGGCCCCCCTGTGTTGTGGCGCAGGCGATATCCGACCGCGCATAGGAACACAGATCGCTTGCGTAGCCCATCGCTTCGGCCTGTTCACAGAGCGCGTCCCCCATCTTCGATGCGCCGATCATGGCGCCGTGATTTTCCGGATATACGGGGATGACATCCATCGCGATGAGCGGTTCCACCGGCCCGCCGCTGGTGATCCAGGCCACTTTCTTGCCCGTTTGATCGGCTGTTTTGGCGTCAATGTAATAGCGGGTCATGATATCTTTCATGGTGCCGGCAGACTTGATTTTGCGCAGCGCGCCGCTGTTGTTCATGATGGGGTTCGAATCTGGCATCTGCTTTTCTCTTTATGAATAAAAACCGAACGCCTCCAGGCGGCTTCGAACCTTATGGAGGTTGTCGCGATGAACGATGATATGATAATTTTCAGCTTTCAGCACATATTGACGCAGTATCTCGTCCTGAGATATCAGCGCAACCAGTTCGGGATGCTGCTTGACCTGATACACAACAAGATCGTCCTGTCTTTCTAGAGGGGTGATCTTTTCCTGGATGCCTTTAAAAAAATCCTGCCATATCTGAGGAATATCCTTCCCGACGATTTTTTTGAATGTCGAGATTTTTTTGTTGATATCCTTCTGTATTTTGCAGGCGCTCAGAAAAGTGCTGTAACTGACAGTGTATGTATGCCCGCCAACGGATTTTCCGAACTGTTTCAACACGGCGGATTTGATGGGGTCGTTCCCGTCCAGATAAATCAGCAGATGGTTCTCGTCCAGCAGCACCTGAGCGGTTTCACGCTGGACATCTGAAACGAAGTCCTGCGTTTGTCCGATAACAAAAGCCCCCAGCGGCGTCAGACGAACGTACCGGAGCCCATCGAAAACAGTGAGATATTCAGAATTTCTTTTATGAAATTGTTCATTTTTCGGATAATCATATGCGATGTCCACAATGCCGAATGTTGACAGCAAAAAACAGAATGCCTTGAAAAACGGAATGGTGATGACATCGGTATAATTGCCCGTGATGGCAGTGTAC
>JAJYBO010000009.1:0-14938 GCA_021778975.1 Deltaproteobacteria bacterium | reverse complement strand
ACTGATATCCGGAAATACTGCCCAGGGACACCGGAAGTGTGATTGTCAGAGAGTTTGCTGCAAAATTTCTGGGAATGATGTCCAGCATCAGATCATGGTATTTACAATAGTCCAGCAACGCCTTGACAGAATACCATCCGCCAGGCTTCAATTGGTTAAGCAATATTCGGAGTACTTCGCGAATCGTTCTCTCCTGGTCTTTCAGTTCACTGATATATATCAACATCCCCCCCAAACTGTTGATATGGGAGAGCAACAGGGTCAACAAGAATCCTTTTTGGACATCAACCGTCGTAAAGAAATCATCGAAGAGCTTCCGCAAATAAATATGCGGTTTCAGGGCATCTTCGGAAGGGGCATTCCGCAAAAAATCAACCATCAAGCGAGCCGTCATTGTCTTGAATGCCGATGCTTTTTTGTCGTAGAAGTCATCAAGCCCACAATCTTTGGCTATCCGCGTCAGGGTGGGGCTGGTAATGTTTTCTCTGGTCGTTGGAGGTATCAGGTTTGTCTGAAAGATATATTCTCTCAGCGAGTGGATTTGCAAAAGTATTTTATTTTCATTGTTGTAAGTAAAATCGGTTTTGGGGATATCATCGCGGCTCTGTAAAAAATAACCCGGCGGCGGATTCATCCAGGGTTTCAACAAAATGCGAATTGTATCGGGCAGAAATATCTTCCCGTGTACATGGATACCAACTCTTGCAAGATGCTCCGGGATAATGGTGTAACGCGGATTGTAACCCGCCCTATTCGATAATCGGACGAGGTGTTGCGATGCCATCGGTGGCTTGAGCGCCTCCATTTGGGAAGATGTGTATGTTATTTCGTTTTGTTCCCATACCAGATCGTAAAACAACCGGTAAACATCTGGCGGGAGCATTTTCATCAATTTTTCAAACAACGTACGATCTGAAAATATTCTTGCCAGTATCCGAACCAGTTTGGCTTTTGCGACCTTGTCTTTAGAGGTGTTCGGGGTCAAATTCAAGGTGTGGTCGGGCAACAGATGCTGAAGATAAGTTCGATAGGCAGCGATGAGATTGATCAGTTTGTAAGCTTCGTCAATGGCTTTTTCCAAAAGAAGCATGGTTTCGGAAACGCTATTCTCACGGATATTGGGCGCATTGTTTTTACGGGTTAACATGCACCTGCTCCCAGAACGAATTCTACATCCGTTTCGTTCAATGATTTGATGGAGGCGCCGTCGCTGGAAATGAGGCGGTCAAACAGCTCACTTTTCTGTTCCTGCAACTTGAGAATTTTCTCTTCGATGGTGCCCCGCGTGATCAGTCTGTAGGCGAAGATGGTCTTGTCCTGCCCGATACGGTGGGTTCTGTCAATGGCCTGGTTTTCGGCGGAGCGGTTCCACCACGGGTCGAAGATAAAGATGTAGTCCGCGGCTGTCAGGTTAAGCCCGATACCGCCGGTTTTCAGCGTCATCAGAAACACTTTGCAGGCGTCGTCTTCCTGAAACCGTTCGACCAGTTCTTTGCGGTCACGGGTTGCGCCTGTCATGAGCAGATAATCAATCCCCGCTTTTTCCATGTCTTCGGCGATACCGTCCAGCGCATTCAGAAAATTGGCGAAAACCAGCACCTTGTGGTTATTGGCGGCCAGATCCAGGATCTGTTCGATCAGTATTTCCCGTTTGGTCGAAACAATGCCGCTGTCGCTCTTGTATTCGGGGATGCTGGCGATCTGACGCAACTCGCTCAGCGCCTGCAAGATGAAAAACTGGGATTTCTGAATGCCGTTGGCCGCGATCTGAGCCTTGATGGTTTCGTGATAAAACCGTCGGCGCTGTTCGTAAAACAGCTTCTGTTCATCGTTCATATCCACATACAGGGTTTGTTCCACCTTTTCGGGCAGTTCATTAAGAACGTCCTTTTTCAGACGCCGGAGGATGAACGGATAAATTTTCTTCTTCAACTCGTTCAGGGCTTCTTTATCGTTGTTTTTCTGAATCGGAACGACGTAGTTGCGAGTGAACTCATCGGACGCGCCAAACATGGACGGATTGAGAAAGCGAAACAGTGCATACAGTTCGGTCAAATTGTTTTCGATGGGCGTGCCGCTGAGCGCCAGACGATGCTCACCGTTTAAGAGCATGACGGCTTTCGAAATCTGAGAATTCAGGTTTTTGATGTTTTGAGACTCGTCCAGAATGATAAAATAAAACGATTTCTTTTGAAACTCCTTAATGTTGTTGCGGATCATGGCGTAGGTGGTGATGATAAGGTTTTTCTCCATCGCCGCTTCCATATCCCGGGCGCCGCCATGATAAATGGCGCTGGTAAGGTCGGGCTTGAACTTCAGAATCTCGTTTTCCCAGTTGAACAACAGACTCTTCGGAACAACGACCAGCGACGGTTTGGCCTGATCGGGATAAATGCTCGACAACAGGGTGATGGCCTGAAGGGTCTTTCCCAGCCCCATGTCGTCGGCAAGGCATCCTCCCAGATGATGCCGGTGCAGGTAGCGCATCCATTTGTAGCCCTGTTTCTGGTAGTCTCTGAGCTGGGCGTTGACATGCGGGAAATTGCAGGAGGATGCCGCCAGATCGTTGAACCCCAGAAAAATTTCCCGGGATTTTTTGAATGCGGTTTTGGCGATTTTGCTGTCAATCATCTCCTCGATGAGTGGCAGATCGAAAAAGGAGATCCTGACCCTGTCTTTCCGTTTCTTGAAAAGACGGAGAAGCCGGTTCATGTAGTCCTGGTTGACAAGTGCGTGCGTGCCGTCGCTCAGGGTGATATACCTGTTGGTTTTGTACTGATGCAGGGCTTCGAGCAGCGGCATGGTAGCGCCATCAATTTCCAGACTGGCGTCGCCTTCCAGAAAATCAATGCCATGGGACAGGGAAAGTGACAGTTTGGGGGTTACGGTCTTGATCTTGTAGGATTTCAGCTTTTCCGATCCCAGAATGACGTAACGCTCGACGAGTCTGGGAAGTTCCGCATGGATAAAAGCGTTGGCCAGAGACGGGCTGATGACGAAAAGATTGCTGGCGACAACGAACTCCGCATCTTTTTTCAGCATCCGCTGATGTTTTTTCAGTACTTTTTCAATTTCTGAAAAAGCGGTGATGGCCTCATCGTATTGGATTTCGGAAACGACTATCTTTTTTTCCAGGTCGTTGACGGTAACGGTGCGATTGATGTCGTGGCTTTCGAGAAAATCTGAATCGAAGCCGGACAGCGATGCGGATATCCTCAGATGCAGGTCGTTGTCTTTGCTCACCTTTTCGATGAGCAGGGTGGGCCGTGTTGATTTGATATCCCCGGCAATCGTGGCGTAGTCTAAATACCGGACGGAGATGTTGTGGATATACGAGAAAAGCAGCGATAAATATTTTTCGAGCGTCGCTGCCGGCAGCATGGTCTGGAAAAATTCCAGCGTTTTGTAATTGCCGCCAAGAGGCTGAATCGGATAAATAACCCCCTGAACATAGACATGGCTGTCATTGAGCAGTTGGATGTTTTCGATGTGTTCGCCTTCGTGGGAGAGAAACATCTGCGATGCCAGCATTCCCTGCCCGTTATCGGTAATCCGCATACGGATCCGGCCTTCCGAATCGGCAAACCGGAGCGGTGTAAAGTTCTTATCCACAAAGTTGCTGCAATGGCGCAGCGGCCAGAACAGATAATCGTTGCCTTCGATAAGAACATGTTCGCGGCGGGTTTCCCAGTCTATCTGAAAATGGGACTGCTTTTTGATGGCGCCGATAATTTTCAGGACGTCTCGTGTGGGGCCGGAATAGCATTCATACGCGGCTTCAACACTGTCTCCCTGGCCATTGACCACGCGGATGCAGGCGCCCGCTTCATCAAAATCGAGCTGGAAAAATATATCCTGGCGCCCTGTCCGATTCTGGATGAAAGAGCGGGGCTGTTTGAGTTTCTCAAAGATATCTGTGGGCGGGGCTACCGTTGTTGTTTTCATAACATACCGATCTTACTTCTGAAGATAAAAAAAACCGCGCCCATTATGCAGCACCCCGCCCAGAGATAATCCATGGACAGTTTTTCTCCCATGAAGAGAATGGAAAACGGCACAAAAACGGTCAGGGTAATCACTTCCTGAAGAATCTTGAGCTGTCCCAAACTCATGACCTGATCGCCGATACGGTTGGCGGGCACCTGCAACATGTATTCGAACATGGCAATGCCCCAACTGACGAACACCGCGACAAGCCAGGGTTTTTGATTGAGATATTTCAGATGTCCGTACCAGGCGAATGTCATGAATACGTTGCTGCAACACAGCAGCATAATGGTGGTGGTGTAATCGTTCATGGATAAATCTTAACCTTCTTGAATCTTTAAATTTGACGGCTTCGTAAAAAGTCCGGATGCTGCGTTGCGCTGCATCTTTCATCGTTGCGGCGCACCATAAGTACGCCTCACGCTTTGCGGATTTGCGCGCCTTGCCTGAGGCCTTTTTACAAAGCCGTCTGAAATTCGACTTTTTACGAGGGCATCAATTTTGACTTTTGGGCTGAATGAGACTGAAATCATAAATTCCCGGAGACGACCTTTCGATGCGGGTGGCGCCGACGGTTTTGGTATAAAATGCTTCCGGTCCCACGCCGCCGATAATGGCATAGGCATATCCGCGGTCTTTCATGGCATGAAGGCATGAGAGCAGCAGCGCCGCGCCCGTTCCCTTCCCTCTGGCGTGTTCCGCCACACCCGCAGGCCCGAAAAAATTCAAGCGGGTGCAGTCATAGCAGGCAAACCCTTCGATGCCCTCCTGATGCACCGCGATAAAACAGGACGGCGGACGAACGGTAAAGGCGATTTCGCACTCCAGCGTCCACGACGCGACAAAGTGCGTGCGTATCCATTCGAGCAACAATGGCTTTTCCCAGCAATTGGGACGGCGAACCTGTATACCGGCGGCGTCGAGCCGCTTCAGGTGCGCCTGTATATCTGGAAGTTCATACAGACGCACCAGCATATCGTTCATGACAGGCATATTGTTTAAGGGCATAACGTTCACGGAAGGCTACATGGTGGGCAAAGTTCATTACATCGTCATATCCAGGAATGCCAGTACTTCAAAGGTTATTTTTGTAAGGGAAGCGTGGGATATAGTCAAGCAAAAAGATGAACCATCCCTCTGGTTCAGGAAGCAGAGGGATGCAATGAAGTTATACAGAAGCTCCGGAAGCCAGGGAACCGCGGCCATATCAGGCGTGGTATAATTGATCCTTCAGCCATGCCTTGATGTGGCCATCAATGGCATATACGCCTTTGTTGTGGCCTATGGATGTCAGAAAATGATCTTTCAAATCATCCGGCATGTCTATTTGCGCCAGATCAACCGCTTCTTCGGAATTACGGCGAACGAGATAAATGACCGGTTGTTTCCCCCAGGTGTTCACGACAAAATAGTGTGAAACATCGTCTTTGGAGCGAATGACATAATTGCCTCTGGCCCAGTTGTTACCCCATTCCAGATAGAGTCGTACAGCCTCTTCCGGCGTCATATCCCAATCAATTTCATCTAATAGTCTGGTATTTTTCGATAAATCTGAAAGTTGCGTCATCATAAGCGGCCTCCTTCAATTCAAAAATTTGTTTAAATAAATGGGCTTCTCTCGTAAAAAGTCGAATTTCGGACGATTTTGTAAAAAGGCCGCAGGCAAGGCGCTCAAATCCTGAGGAGTGAGGCGTACTTATGATACGCCGCAACGACGAAGGATGCAGCGCAACGCAGCATCCGAACTTTTTACGAAGTCGTCAAATGAGAATCATTCTTGAATGAATGATAAGGCATTATTGAAAGGGCGTCAATATGGCAGAAAGCGGAAAGACGGATAACCGAAACCAGGAGGCGGGAATACGTGATCCCCGTCTCCTGGTTTCGGATTTTATACAGGCGTGACGTTGACGAAATGTTCCTGAAACGCGACGGCGCCGCCAACCGGATCCCAGATATCCAGGCCGCCTTTCATGAATTTGTTGTCGGCCAGTCCCCGCCCCATGGCGCGGCTTTCAATGGGCAGCGTATGGCCAAAGCCATGTACTACGAATACGGCTTCCGGATGTATCAGGTCACTGACTTTCGAGCGGATGGTTTCGGAATATCCGTTCTGGGAAACCCGGACCAGACCGCCATCGGATATCCCCAGGGACCGGGCGGCGATTTTGTTGATCCACAGCACGTTTTCCGGCATCTGTTCAAAAAGCAGCGGATTGTTTACGGTGTGTCCCTGCGTGTGCAATGCGCATCTGCCGAATGTCAGACGAAACTGCCCTTCCTCCTGCGAACGCCGGGGCGGTTCGTATGGTAGAAGCGATGTTATCCCGCATTTTTCCAGTTTTTCGGAGATGACTTCAATTTTACCGCTGGGCGTCTTGAACTTCAATTCATTCAGAGCGCGGTATTTGGGCGCATTCGCCAGTTGAACCACTCCTTTGGCCTTGAAATCCTCGATGGATACGCCGGTTGGGGCCAACTGGTATTTCCAGAGTTCTTCAACACTGTTAAACGCGAGGGCATTCATCCCCAGGCGTCTGGAAAGTCCTGAAATGATTTCCCAGTCAGATTTTGTGTCGTACCGGGGTTCTACGGCTCTCTCTCGAACAAAAAAATAGGGCTTTAAACCATTTTTGCAGGCGATGATGCTCTCTCTTTCCAGATACGGAGACAGTGGCAGTACAATGTCGGAAAACCAGGCGGTATCGGACCAGGTGAAGGTGACGGCAATCAGCAGATCCAGTTTCGAGAATATCTGCTTGAGTTTGTCCGGATCCGGAAACCCCATGAGCGGGTCGTGCCGATAGGCGATATAGGCTTTCACCGGATACGGGTCATCGGTATCCATGGCCTTGTACATCAGGTGCGCCAACCCTGTTCCGGTGGCGATGTGGGGATATTTCCAGCCGGCGCCGTCCGCTCGTTTTTCAGATACGGACGGGAAAAGATCGGCCATGGCTTTGAGGCCGGTATGACCAAAATCCGCCGGTTTGTTTGACAACGGCAGCCCGCCTTTCGCGCCGATGGCCCCCAGCAGGGCATTGATGATGTAAATTGAACGGCAGACATAAAAGGAATTGGTATAGCGGGCCGCCATCCATCCCGGATGCCATATGACCGCAGGGGCCGCCGCCGCGAGTTCGCGGACAAAGGCGACGATATCCTCCGCCGGAATACCGGTTTCAGCCTCCGCCCATTTGGGGGAATAGGGCTGGATAAAGCTTTCGAGCCTGTTGAAGTCTTTGAACCACATGTGAACGAACGCCCTGTCATACAGCCCGGAGGCGATCAACTCGTGAATGACCGCCAGATTGAAGGCGTAGTCGGTTCCCGGGCGGATCATCATGAAACGGGTGGCTTTCACCGCGGAAATATTGGCGCGGATGTCAATCACCGTCAGCTTGCATCCGTCTCCCATGGCATCCATGAGGTTGTTCACTTCCTGAACATTCACCGATTCGAATATGTTCCGGAATTGCAGCACCACATGCCGGGCATTTTTAAGGTCATAGACCAGGTCTTTTCTGCCCAGCCCCGTCAACGACTGGCATGAATGGTCCACATTTCGGGCGCAGGACGCATCGTGATTGGTGTAATTGGGCGATCCCAGCCCTTTCATGAACGCCTTGTGCAGATCCTGAAACGGGCCGCCGCGGTTTGAAAAAGCGACGGTTCTGGCGCCGTATCGTTCGGTGACGGATTTGAGCTTTTCTGCGGTATAATCGAGCGCTTCGTCCCAGGATACCGGACGCCACTTTCCCTCCCCCCGCTCTCCGACGCGGATCATCGGGGTCTGAGGACGTTCCGGATCCATAATCAGCGCCTTTCCCGCCGCCCCGCGAGGGCATACCGCCCCCTTCATCGCCGGAATATGGGGGTTTCCCTGAATGAACTGAACTTCGCCGTTCTCCACTTCCACCTGAATCGGGCAGCGCACTGTACACATGCCACAAATGCTGTAAACTTTATGCGTTGTCATAACCGCTCCTTTCCTTCACTTCGGGCCAATACCACGTCCGAATTCGACTTTGTAAAAAGGCCGCAGGCAAGGCGCGCAACGCCTGAGGCGTGAGGCGTACTTTATGGTGCGCCGCAACGACAAAGGATGCAGCGCAACGCAGCATCCGGACTTTTTACGAAGTCGCCAAACATGGCTGTTGTCGAGATGGGTTATATCAAAATGCTACTTATAGTCTGTAGATTTATCATCACCTGCTTCATAGGATTGATTTCATCAAATGAAGGCAAATTATCATGTCAAAAAATACGACAAAAGACAAGTCAAGAAAGCCGGGCCGCGACATCACTCAAATTCTGGCGGACAACATGCGGACATTCAGGAAAATCAATAAACTATCTCAAGAATCTTTGGCCGAAATGTGCAATCTTCACCGCACCTATATTGGCGCCGTAGAAAGAGGGGAGAGAAACGTCACGCTCAGCACGCTGGAACTTGTCGCCGGGGCGCTTGGCGTAAGCGTTCCAGCGCTGTTGACCCCCAAGAGCATCCAAAATGACACCCCAACATGAAGGAGCAGAGATCATGAAAAGACACACCAAATGGAATGATATTCAAACCGCGCTGGGCGTGGTGGCGGCGTGTGTTCTGGCGGCGGGGACGGTGGGAAATGCCGCCGAACCATCGGATACCGCGGCGGAAATATCCAGGCTGACCGCGAACATTCACTGGCTGGGGCATGACGGTTTTCGGATAGATGGCGATGGTGTCGTCATCTATACCGATCCCTACAAAATCAGCGGCGGCCCCAAAGCCGATCTGATCCTGATTACCCACGATCACGCGGATCACGCCTCCCCTGAAGATGTCGCTAAAATTCAGCAGGAGAGCACCCTTATCGTCACGGTTTCGGCGGCGGCCAAAAAATTTTCCGGTCACATCCAAATTGTCAAACCAGGAGACCGGATTACGGTCAAAGGCGTTCCGATAGAGATGGTTCCCGCTTACAACATCAACAAATTCCGAAGCCCTGGCGTCCCGTTTCACCCGCGGGAGGCCGGTTATGTGGGCTTTGTCATGACCGTCAACGGCGTTCGGATTTATCACGCCGGCGATACGGACGTCATCCCCGAAATGCAGCATATTTCCTGTGATGTGGCGTTGCTGCCGGTCAGCGGCATCTATGTCATGACCGCCGAAGAGGCCGCGGAAGCCGCCCGGATACTCCATCCCAAAGTGGCGATTCCCATGCATGTGGGAAAGGGGATCGGAAGCCTCGAAGATGCGCAGCGGTTTAAAAAGCTCTCACCGGTTCCGGCGGTGATTCTTCCGATGGAATAGCGGCTTCGATGAAAAAACTTCTGGTGACGGGCGCGGGAGGGTTTCTGGGCGCCGCGGTTTGTCAGGCGGCGATCCGACGGTGGCAGGTATTTGGCGTCATCAGAACACATGCGCCCGGCGCCCGGCTTCAGGCGGTTTACAGGGCGGATATTACCCGAAGGCAGGACATCTTTCGGGTATTGAACGAGGTTTCGCCGCAGGCCGTCATTCATACCGCGGCATTGGCGGATCCCAATGCCTGCCAGACGGATCCCGACGCGTCGTGGCGCATCAATATAGAAGGCGCTGTTTTTCTGGCGGAGTGGTGTGCGGAACATACGGTCCCGCTGGCTTTTACTTCCAGCGATCTGGTGTTTGACGGTCTTCACGCGCCGTACCGGGAATCCGACGCCGTCAATCCGGTCAATCGGTACGGTGAACACAAGGTCATCGCCGAGGAGCAAATTCGGCGCATCCACCCACAGGCTGCTATCCGGCGGATGTCGCTCATGTTTGGCAATGCGCCGTCGCCGCGCAGTCAGCCGCTCTCCAGGATTCTGAAACAGGGGCGGTCCGTCCGGCTGTTTGTGGACGAATTCCGGACGCCCCTTTTTGTCGAGGCGGCGGCGGAAGGCATTCTGTCCACCTTGAATTACCCTGGGGTGCTGCACCTGGGCGGTGCGGAGCGCGTCAGCCGCTATCAGTTCGGAATGACGGTCGCGGCGGCGGTTGGCGCCTCTCCTCAGCTTATCGTTCCGTGTTTTCAAAAAGACGTTCCCATGCCGGCGCCCCGGCCTTCCGACGTGTCTTTCGATATTGGTCTTGCCCGGAGCCTGGGGTTTCACCCGCCGATCCTCGCGGACTGTTTTTCTCCTTGAATTTTTTCGCATCCGGTGATGAAATACAAAACATCTATATGATGCCGTTAATGAAGCTCTTCTCTCAATTAGAAAGGATTTTCCAACTATATGACTACCGACCCCAACAAAATCATTTACTCGATGATCGGCGTCAGTAAATTTTATCAAAAAAAGCCCATTCTCAAAGATATTTATCTCTCCTATTTTTACGGGGCCAAGATCGGTGTTCTGGGGTTGAATGGCTCTGGAAAAAGCACGCTGCTGAAAATTCTGGCGGGTGTGGACACCGAATTCAACGGCAAAACCATCCTTACCCCCGGCCACACCATCGGGTATCTGGAACAGGAACCTCAACTGGATCCCGAAAAAACAGTGCGGGATATAGTGGAACAGGGCGTTCAGCCCACGGTGGATCTGCTTCATGAGTTTAACCGGATCAATGAAAAGTTTGCAGACCCCATGTCGGATGATGAAATGAACCGTCTGATCGAGCGTCAGTCCGAGGTTCAGGAGCAACTGGATGCGTTAGACGCCTGGGATCTGGATTCTCGCCTCGAAATGGCGATGGATGCCCTTCGGTGTCCGGCGGGCGATACCCGCGTGTCGGTGCTCTCCGGCGGTGAAAAGCGCCGGGTGGCGCTGTGCCGGCTGCTGCTCCAAAAGCCGGACATTCTGCTTCTGGATGAACCCACGAACCATCTGGACGCGGAATCCGTCGCATGGCTGGAGCATCATCTTCAGAATTACAGCGGCACCGTTATCGCCGTTACCCACGACCGATATTTTCTGGATAATGTCGCTGGCTGGATTCTCGAACTGGATCGGGGGCAGGGCATTCCCTGGAAAGGCAATTACTCATCCTGGCTGGAGCAAAAGCAACAACGCCTGAAGGTTGAGGAGAAATCTGAAACCGAGCGTCAAAAGACCCTTCAGCGTGAACTGGACTGGATCCGTATGTCTCCGAAAGGCAGACAGGCCAAGTCCAAAGCCCGTATCAACAGCTATGAAACATTGCTGAAACAGGATACCGACACCCAGATCAAAGAACTGGAAATCTATATTCCACCTGGCCCCCGGCTGGGCGATGTGGTCATCCAGGCCGAAGCGGTTTCCAAATCTTATGACGGCAAGCTGTTGATGGAAGATATGACCTTTTCGTTGCCGCCCGGCGGAATTGTCGGCGTTATCGGGCCGAACGGCGCTGGTAAAACCACCCTTTTCCGGATGATTACCGGTCAGGAAACACCGGATTCCGGAAGTATCCGCACCGGTCAGACGGTGCGACTGGCCTATGTGGATCAAACACGGGAAGCACTGGATCCCGCCAAAACCATCTGGGAAACCATTTCCGAAGGCAAGGATATGATTGATCTCGGAAACCGTCAGGTGAATTCACGCGCGTATGTGGCCCGTTTCAATCTGTCCGGAGCGGATCAACAGAAAAAAGTGGGGTTGCTTTCCGGCGGCGAGCGCAACCGGGTGCATCTGGCGCTGATGTTGAAACAGTCCGCCAACGTACTGCTGCTCGATGAACCGACCAACGACCTGGATGTCAACACGCTGAGAGCGCTGGAAGACGCGCTTGAAAATTTCGCCGGATGTGCGGTGGTCATCAGCCATGACCGCTGGTTTCTGGATCGCATCGCCACCCATATTCTGGCTTTTGAAGGGGACAGCAAGATCGTCTGGTATGAGGGCAATTATTCTGATTATGAAGCCGATCGGAAAGCCAGACTTGGCATCGCGGCGGATCAGCCGCACCGCATCCGCTACCGGCAGTTGACGCGGCAGTGATGGGTGTTGTTTGACGAAATGGGCAGTTTCAGGCCATCGTATGCCAGGTGAATTGTCATTGTTGAATTTGGCTGAAAGTGTGACAGGTATCGCCGGGTATCGTTCAGGAATTTGTCCAGCGCCACATCCGTAGCGGTATGCTCGTTGTGATACAGCACCAGATGACGGACACTGGCGGCGACCGCCAGTTCGACAGCGATGACGTTGCTGGAATGCCCCCAGTGTTCTTTGGGACCCATGGCATCACTGAGCGCGTATTGGGCGTCGAAGATCAGAATGTCCGCATGTCTGAAAAACTCGATGAAGGGGTAGTCCGGTTTCCAGACAGGGGGGCCGGCGTGTTCGGAATCTGTGGAATAGACGATGGTGCAGCCATTTCTGGAGAACCGGTATCCGAATGAACCGCCAGGGTGTTGTTGAGATATGACATCCACCCGAACGCCCGCAATCTGGTATTGGTTTCCGGGGGTGAGATGTTCAAAGCGGATCGAAGCCGCCATGTCACTTAGCGACACCGGAAAAAACGGGGATTTCTGTTGTGCTTCGAATACCCCCCGGATATCCGGATGTCCCCCGTATATCACCACGTTGTTGCCGGGAATGTAAGCGGGTATGAAGAATGGAAACCCCTGAATATGATCCCAGTGGGGGTGGGACAAAAAGATGTGGAAAGTCGCGGGGCCGGAGGCTGATGCGTGATGTCCGAAACTGCGCAGCCCGGTGCCGGCGTCACACAGGATGACATCGTCTCCCCCACGAATTTCGACGCACGACGTGTTGACGCCGTATGTGTTTCGGACAGAAAAGGGGAGCGATGCGATGAAATCGTTGATATCCGCATCGGTATTCAACTGCCGGGTTCGAGACAACCGGAGGGCTTCATGCAGTTTTATGGATAGCTGCGCGCCATCGAATGCGGCGGGGAGCGATCCACGGGTTCCCCAGAAATATGCTTCCATAACCCTCCTTTAGTGTCTCATCCGTCGTTTTGAACAGTCATCAACTCCTTGCATTGGAAATCGTCTCATTATCTGGAAATATATCAGAAAATGCAACCGGTTTGCCGTAAAAACAGGAAAAGTCCAGAACATGCAATACGGCGTTCTTGACAAAACCGCCGTATTTTCATTATGATCTCTACCCGTTAGAGTTATTGTTTTTCCCGAAGTTCGGGCGCATCGCCCGCGACAGGCGGGCAGGATACCCGCTGCGCGGGCATTTTTATTGGGTCGAAATTAACACAGAAAACCATCATGAATTCACAATCCGCCATCACGATGCGAAGTTTCTTTCTGGCGATGCTCAGCGGCGTTTTGATGACCGGCGCATTCCCGAACATCGAATTTTCCGGCCTGATCTGGTTCGCACTGACGCCGCTGATGATCGCGCTTCAGGATCAGTCGCCGGCGCAGGGGTTTCGGCTGGGGTTTTTCGCCGGCTGTGTGCATTATACAACGCTGATGTACTGGCTGGTTTACACGCTGATGACCTTTGGGCATATGCCGTTTTATTTAAGCCTGCCGATTCTGCTGCTTCTCGTGGCCTATATGGCGCTGTATCCGGCTGTCTTCGCGGCGGTTTTCGCATGGATTCAGGGCAGACCGGCAGGCTGGCTGGCCGTTCTGCCGGCGCTCTGGGCGGCGCTGGAATATATCCGGTCGTTTTTTTTGTCCGGATTTCCGTGGGAGTTTTTGGGATATTCCCAGTACCGGCATATCTGCATGATTCAGATCGCGGACATCACCGGGGTTTACGGGGTGTCGTTTCTGATTGTGGCCGTCAATGTCGCGCTGTTTTTGCTCTGGCGCGGGTGGGCGGAGCGGCGGACGCCTCACCGGTTGCTGCGGCGGGCGGAGGCCGCGGGCGGCTTTGCCATCGCCGCGATTTTAGGGATTCATGTTTTGGCCTACGGGCAGTGGCGGACGCATTTGCTGGATACCTGGATCGCCAAAGCGCCCGCTCCGGAATTCACGGTGGTTCAGGGCAATATTGACCAGAGCGAAAAGTGGGATCCGGCCTTTCAGGTCGCCACGATCGAAAAATACATCCGTCTGTCCGAATCCGCGAAGGATGCAGGCTCCAGGCAGCATCTGGTGGTGTGGCCGGAAACCGCGGCGCCGTTTTATTTTCTCAGTATGGCGGCGCCTACGGAAATGGTGCTTGAAGGCATTCGGAAAGCCGGATGCGATTTTCTGATCGGCAGCCCGTCTTTTGTCCGAAAGGATGACCATCACATCAATTACTACAACAGCGCGTTTCTGATGTCGGCAGGTGGTGATCTTCTCGGAAAATACGACAAGGTGCATCTGGTGCCGTTCGGTGAATATGTGCCGCTGCACAAGTGGCTCCCGTTCATCGGCAAGATGGTGGAAGGCGTGGGAGATTTCCGTCCTGGTAAAAAGGGGCGCACCCTGGCGTGGGGTCAATATCCGCTGGGCGTTCAGATATGTTATGAGATGATTTTCCCGGAGCTGGCGCTCAAAATGGTCCGAAACCATGCCGCCTTCCTGGTCAATATGACAAATGACGCCTGGTATGGTAAAACCAGCGCGCCATATCAGCATTTTTCAATGGCGGTGTTCCGGGCCGTCGAAAATCACCGATCGCTGATACGGGCCGCCAATACCGGTATCAGCGGCTTCATTGATCCGGCGGGGCGTATTGTCGCCACAACGCCGATTTTTACCTCAGCGGCGCTGACCCGTGCTATGCCGGCGCTGACGACAGAATCGTTTTACACCCGATACGGCGATGTTTTCTCTCAGGTCTGTCTGGGGGTCAGCGTGCTGCTGTGTCTGGTCGTGTTTTTCAAAAACCGGCGACTGGCGGACCAAAATCCCCAGCGTTCTTAATTTCAAACTGCACATCAAACAAATAATTGAAGGAGAACTGTCATGTCTATAGAAATGAAACAGACGATCAAGGAACTATATCAAAAACTGGAACCGCTGAAGGGGTATCTTTGACTTAGCCGGCAAGGAAAGACGACTGCAGGAACTCGAAGCCATGATCGCCGCCA
>JAJYBO010000199.1 GCA_021778975.1 Deltaproteobacteria bacterium | reverse complement strand
CAAGAACAGATATAAATCGCCACTTCGACAGCAGTTCCCGAACACACTCCACCGTAAACGGATGCGGCTTGTTGGATAGCACGGACATACTGACCCCGACATCCGTCAGCCTGTCCAGCATCTCGGAAACACCGTCATACACCCGGGTTTTGACCTTCCAGCTCTGGTTGTAATCCGCTAAAAACGCGTCGAAAACTTCCCTGTATATATCGGAATGCCGAACGGATTCCGGCAAAGCGCGTTCCACCAGCACCGCCGAGCCTTCACCAACGAAATAACGGTAAGCATCAACAGGATGTTCGGGAAACCCAAATTGTTTTAAAACCCGGTTGACAGCATCACCCAGGTCTTCCAGAGTATCGAGAAGCGTTCCGTCCAAATCGAAAATAACGGCTGAATATTTTTTCAAACAGCACCTGCCCTGACCTTATGTTTCAAAGAAAACCACCATATTTTCAAAATGATTACATTCCTGGCGTCACTACCCGATAGGAATTCAAATTGCAACTGAATTGTTCCTCCTTGACATCAATATCACCGATGTGTTTATCAGTGAAAAATAGTGAATTTCGATTTCCCCCCCAACCACAAGGATAGACTGTAAAAATGAAAAACTTAGACTCGGATCCCGTAAATATTGACGGTTCGTTTATGACCGTAAATCATAACCGAAATACAGAGATTTTTAAATACGCGATCATGACGATACTGGTTTATTTCGCCTTTATCGCACTTCTTCTGCCCGTCGTTGGCGGACATCCGTGGGGACTCTTGTGTTTTTCTAAAAAATTTGCTTTGAGCAACCAGACGCCAGTTCCCGAACGATTTTTATCTTCCAAATCCGGATACGACGGCCAATTTTATTATTTTTTGGCGCTCTCACCTTTTGTTAAAAATCCCTCCTCTCTCGGATACCATTTTGACAATCAGGCGATTCGACAGCAGCGAATTCTCTATCCCATTATCATACATCTGCTCGCATGGGGAAATCCCGGCCTCACGGCATGGTGTATGATCGTATTGAACATAATGGCAACAGGAGGAATCGTCATATTTGCGGGGAAAATTCTACATCGTATGGGACGCCCCCTCTGGCTGTCTCTGCTGGCCGGTTTTTATCCGGGTCTGGCTGTATCGGTTCCCCGCGGGTTGACGGAACCGCTTTGTCTGGTGTGGGTTTTCGCCGCACTATCCGTATGGGAACGCCGGCCATTGTTAGCCGCTTGTTTACTGAGTCTGGCGGTTCTGACGCGTGAAACCGCTTTGCTGGTGGCGGCTGGCTTCGGATGCGCATGGGGATTGGGAATGATCAAAAAAATACCCCAAACGTTCCCTCCGTGTATGTGGGAACTACCACTGGGCGCCTATCTTTTATGGCAGGGGTTTCTTCATTGCCGGATTACCGGCGGCAGCATTTCTGAAGCCGCTTCCACCCATATTGAATGGCCTTTGGTTGGGCTTTTTCAGGCAATTCGGGCGCTTTTATCCCCGGACATCAAAACGCTTTACTTTCTCTTTTTCATTGGAATGGTTATCGTCTGGCAGTTCTGTGTCGCCAAAACACTGAATTTCAAACACTATCCTCTTTTTTGGGGATGGGTTTTGTACGGCGTGCTGCTTTCCGTCACCGGCGTGGATATATGGGACAACAGCCCAGGTTTATTGAGGGTGGCCAGCGAATGGAATCTGATTGGTTTGTTGCTGGTTGCCGGTTCACGCTTTTATCGCTGGAAGCCGGTAGTGGTGGTATGGATAAGTGCATGGCTTCTTTCCGCGGCCGCGGAATGGCACAGCTACCGCCATTTATTACAGTAATTTGACTTTTTACGAGAGCATCAACACTGATCAAAATTCAAAAAAGGCGGCAATTGGTATGAACGAAAAAAAGAAACGGGTGTCATCCGGTGTAACCGGGCTGGATCAGATGCTAAGCGGTCTGTATATCGGCGATAATGTTATCTGGTATGACGATGCAGGCTCACTTGCCTCTGCATTCGCCATGAAATTCATGCGGGAATCTCAGAAGCAAAAAAAACCTGTCATTTACGTCAGTTTTGATAGATCGCCTAAAAACCTCATCGAAACCCTCGGTGTATTGGCGCAGAATCAGCAATTGACCATCCTGGACTGTTTCACCAACGGAAAGGGCGATAAATCCGAAGTCTTTAACCGGTTTTTCGAAAAAGATGGCGCTCAGTGGCCATATCAGGTAATCAAAGTCACCGATCCCCGAAACCCGGAAGCGGTGGCTGACGCCATTTATGGGCTTCATAAAACACTGACCGGCGATGTCCGGCTGGTGATCGAAAGCCTGACCGGAATGCAGGACTTATGGGAAGGAGAAGATCCCATCCTCAAATTTTATTCCCGCTCCTGCCCCAAACTGTATGAACTGGACACCATTGCCTACTGGATCATCGAAAAAGGGGCGCATTCCACCAAATTGAAATCTCATATCAACCAGATCGCTCAGGTGGTCATTGATCTGTCCCTTAAAAAAGGCAGGTCTGAGATTAAAATCCTGAAGGCGGACAAACGGACTCCCAAAGCGTTAAATGAGGCAATTGATTATGCGTATGACGGGAAAGATATCCAGTTGGGAGGAAATACCCCGTACAGAGAAATACCAGATTTGGGATCACGGATCCGGGATATCCGGAAAAACCAGGGAATGTCTCAGAAGGAACTGGCGGCTCTCATCGGCGTAACCCCCAGCAACATTTCTCAGATTGAAAGCAATTTGATTTATCCATCCCTGCCGGCATTATACAAAATTGCAGAAACGCTTTCCGTAAAGGTGGGATCTTTTTTTCAGGATGAAGCCCGTCCGGTGCAAACGGTTTTTAGCAGAGACAGCGGGGTGAAAATAACCCTGTCCGACATGCCGAAAGACAGCGTTGAAGTTCTTCAGATCACCCCGCCAGACCTGGGAGGGAAAGCGGAAATATATTTAATCCGGATACTTCCAGAGAAAAAATTGCCGGCCCATTTTTTTGTCCATAAAGGTGAGGAAGCTGGTCATATGATCGAAGGCTCCGTAAAAATGATCCGTCAGAGCGGTTCACATACCATCGGCATCGGGGATACCGTTTATCTAAAAGCGGATTTTCCCACTCAGTGGATCAACCTCGGACAGGAAGCAGCAACTCTTTTATGGATTAAAATCAGAGTATAAGAATCGCCGCCGCAATTCGACAGGCAGCGATTCTTGACAGAAAAAAACCGACGGATGGTTTTAAGAATTCAGTATTTTTTTCGCGCTTTCGTCATTGGCGTCCGCCATGTGAACAATACCGGTTTCCCGGGCGGTTTCGCGGTTTCCGGCAAACAGGTCGGTGCGGGAAATCTGGGAAAGACTGAACTTTCTCGCTCCGGCCATGAGCTGCTGCAGCCCGCAGGACAATTTGTCCGCAAGGGTGCAAAAAGCGATGGCGCCATAGGGAATGTGTTTCATCTCTTTTTTGCCGACTTTTTTCTGAACATCGAAGTATGATGCGAAAATTTCTTCCGCGCTGTTTCCAAATTCACTGACAGTTTTGGGCAAAGAATCCCAGTTTCCGCAGAGCTTTTCACGTCTTTCCGGATGCAGAACACCTTCGATATTGGATCCGAGGAAGCCTGGAATCATGATAGCCCGCCCCATGCAGACCAATTTGGTGTAAGGCGCGCCCAGGGCAATGGCTTTAAAAATACCATCTTCCAGAGCAATGCCGCCGGCAAATGACATGTCCACAACTTTCTGACCTTTTGCCGCCAGAATGCCGGCGTATTCATTGGCTTTGGAATGCAGAATGATGGAGGGAACCCCCCAGCTCTGCATCATATTCCAGGGACTCATGCCGGTGCCGCCGCCGGCGCCGTCAATGGTGAGTAAATCCATTTTGGCGTCTGTGGCAAACTTGATGGCCATGGCCAGTTCTTCCATGCCGTAGGAGCCGGTTTTCAGGGTAATGCGCTTGAAACCGATCTTGCGTAGATACGCCACGTTGTTCATGAAATCTTCCTGCACCTGATCCACTGTGGAAAGATTGGTGTTGCCCAGCCGGCTGTGTCGGGCAAATGAACGAATAGCGCCTTGTTTGAAAGCTTCTTGCACTTCCGGCAGATCGGGATCCGGGTCCACCACATAACCACGATTTTTCAGAAACAGTGCGTAATCCAGACTGGTCACCTGAATTTCACCGCCGATGTTTTTGGCCCCCTGCCCCCATTTGAGTTCGATAATGCATTTATCACCGTATTTGTCCACCACGAATTCCGCAACACCGTTTCTCGTATCTTCCACGTTAAGCTGAACGATGATGGCGCCGTATCCATCATAATACCGGAGATATCCGTCAATCCGGCGCTCCAGTTCCGGAGCGCTCTTGATTTTGCCCTTGCGGATTTTATCCGCGCTGATTTTAGATTCCCGGTCAACACCCACCACGTTTTCGCCAATGACAACAGGGATGCCGCACAAAGCACCGCCAATGGCAAAAGAATCCCAATACTTGGCCGCAATAAAGGTAGAACCCAGCGCACCCGTCATAAGCGGAATACGGGCTTTGGTTTTGACGTCCGCGCCAAATTCTGTCTCCAGACCGACATTGGGGAAAATACAGTCATCCGCTTCGTTTGTCAGCCCCTGTGGCAGGCCATGAATGCCATAGGCATAGCCTTGAATTCTCAGAGAATTATAAGAAACCCCCATATGGGTGGTATTGTTTCCACCGGCAGTGACCGCTCCGAAATCTCTGGGATACAGCAGCTTACGGCCCACAATACTGGACAGCCATGTTTCGCATTTACCCATGCAGTCTGAGCGGCACAAAGTGCAAAGACCAGATTCAGCGGCATTGCCGCGGTTGGTTGTTCCCAAAACATCATTGCTTTTCTGAAATCTCATGTGGTTTTCTCCCTGCGTAAAAAGTTAAAGTTGGGGTAAAGACACTCTTTTATCAAAAAAAAAAGCGTCTTCCCGGTATGATTCCGGAACAGACGCCTTTGTCGTTGATATTCTCGATTATTCGAAAATAATGAAATCTATACGCCTTTGTATAGATCAATTAACTTTTTAGCATTAAATTAGTTTAAATAATTTTAATTGTCAATGTAATTTTTTTATAAATATTACCTATAACGGCTTTGGTTCAGACGCTTGTTCAATTCAATGGATTGCTAAAATCCATTATTCAGATATCGAGCCGTTTGAACAACGGCTCTGGTATCATCCGGATTATCCGCATGATCCATTTCCAGAACCACTTCGTGTAGATGATATTTTGGGATTTTTTGAAAGCATTGTAAATATCTTCGCTCACTTCAGTGGTGCTTCCGAGCAGAAACTGAGGAATTTTCATATTGGCGGTCATTTTGGTCTGAATGAAACCCGGCAGGATGGTGATAACCCGTACGCCGCGTTTGGCCAGACGGTTTCGTAATCCGCTCAGATAGATTGTCAGTGCGCCTTTGGCCGCGCCGTACATGTAATTGCGCCGCCTGCCCCTTTCACCGGCGACGGAGCTAAGGCCGATGATGAAGCCGTGACCGCGCCGTTCAAAATCGGCGGCAATGATTTCAAGAACGCTGACAGCACCCAGATAATTGGTTTCGACGATGTTTCTTGCTTCCTGAAAATTCTGCTGCGCCTGCTCCTGATCGCCGAGGTAGCCGAAAGCCAGTACGACGCCGTCGGGTTTTGGATCGAGAGCGGCATAAAATCCGGCATGTGAGGCATAATCGGTGGCGTCAAAATAAAGCGGTGCAGCCTGAACTTCATGGCGCACGACAATATCCTGCGCTCT
>JAJYBO010000198.1 GCA_021778975.1 Deltaproteobacteria bacterium | reverse complement strand
AAGGACAGGGCGGTGTCCACATCCGCGCCGCTGTGAACGATGGCCGATATCGCCATGACCATTGCCGTGGGGTTATGATGCTGAAACACATTTCTGCCGATGGATGCGCCTGCGCCGCCGGCGTCCATGGCGCCCTTGACCATTTCCAGAATATCAATGTCGGAATTCATTTTAGGACCTCCTGCAATCACCACCGGCACCGAACACCCCTGAACGACTTCCCGAAAAGATTCTGTGGATCCGGTATAGGAGACCTTCACGATATCCGCTCCCATTTCATCGCCGACCCGCGCCGCATGTTTGATGACGCTGACGTCGTATTCATTTTTGATTTTCTCCCCCCTGGGATAGATCATGGCCAGAAGGGGCATTCCCCACGTCCGGGCTTCATAACTGACCTTTCCGAAATCGTGGAGCATCTCTTTTTCGCCGCCGTTTCCCAGATTGACATGGATGGATACCGCATCCGCGCCCAGCTTCAGGGCTTCTTCGACGGAGCATACCAGGGTTTTGGCGTTGGGATATACCGAAAGACTTGTGGATGCGGACAGATGAATGATCAGACCGATATCCTTACCGCTTCCCCGGTGACCGGACTTGACCAGCCCCTTGTGTTCGACAATGGCGTTGGCCCCGCCTTCGGCGACTTTCTGAACCGCGTCCTTGACGTTGATCAAGCCCGGGATCGGCCCGATGGACATGCCGTGATCCATGGGGACAATGACCGTTTTTCTAGTATTCCGGTTGATGATGCGTTCCATCCGAATCTGTTTGCCCAGTAAGCTCATGAGGTTCTCCTTCATCTTTGAGTGTTTGAAATAAAAAGAGGCCGTGAAGATTTTTTCTCCACGGCCTCTTTCAAAACAAAAACGCCGTGGGCTTTGTCTGCCCACGGCGTTGTGCTTGATGTTATGTCAGGGTATCTCAGCACACCACAGGCAGACAGGTGCTAAAGTAATAAAAATACCCGTAATAAAATATGCCCATGATGTTTCTTTCCATTGATGATAAGCCCTTTTAAATTTTCTGCCCTTCTATCATTGATGAATTTTAGATGTCAAGACATATTTTTTAATGCCGTCGTATTGGTTGTCCATGAAGCAAACCGGGCAGAATATCAGGCAGCGGTTTTTTTGTTGAATTGGGTTTGATATTCTCGTAAAAGTCAACTTCGCTACAACTTCACAGATATCGCAATGAAAAAACAATCCAAAAGCCTTCTCTCGCATCAGAATTCCGGAACGTCGGCGCTGCAACGCGCGGCGCATCGGCTGGCGGGCGGTCACCCCCGACAGGCGCTGAAAATTCTGGAAGCGGCTCTGAAACATCATCACGACGACGCCAGGCTGTATAACATGGCAGGCGACTGCGCCATTGTTGCCGGCGATTCGGTGCGGGCCGAACGGTACTGGTTGCAGACAGTGCGACTGAATCCGTCGGCAGCCGCGCCGCATTTCAATCTGGGGCTTCTGTATGCGCGTTCACATCGAAATGAGGACGCCAGAACCTGCTATCAGAAAGCCATCTCGCTCGACCCCGGCAATGTGGCGGCCTGTAACAATCTGGGCCTGTTGTGGGAACGCTTTCATCGTTTCGACGAAGCTGAACGCTGCTACCGTCAGGCGATTGCCCTGAATCCGCAATATTCCGAAGCGCATACCAATCTGGGGGTTCTGCTGGCCGCCCGCCATCAGGATGACGAAGCCGAACGCTGCTATCGTCAGGCCATCGCCGTGAATCCACACAACGCCGAAGCGCTTGCCAATCTTGCGGCGCTGTTGACGGCCCAAAAGCGTTACGAAGAGGCGGAGTGCTGTTATATCGAAGCGATCACGCTAAGCCCCGGCAACTCGAAAACCCGTTCCAATCTGGGGATTCTGCTGGCGGATCAGAAGCGCTACACCGAGGCCGAACACTGTTATCGAAGCGCCATTTCACTCGATCCCAGGAACGCGGAAGCATATTCCAATCTGGGGCTTGTGCTGGAACAGGGGATGCAGGAAGAAGAAGCCGAGCGGTGTCAGCGCATCGCGCTTGAACTCAACGAAAATTCTGCACAAATTCATTCCAATTTAGCCAATTTGCTCGCCAACCGTAAAAATGGCGCCGCCGAAGCCGAAGCACATTATCTTGAAGCCGTGGCGCTCAGCCCAAACAGCGCATATGCGTATTCCAATTACGCGGTGTTTCTGACCAACCAGAAACGTTATGCGCTGGCGGAGCAGTATTTTCGAACGGCGCTGAACATAGATCCAGACTATCCGCTGGCGCGTCTGAATCTGGGGTTTCTGCTGCTGTCCGAGGGGCGGTTCGCCGAGGGCTGGCTTTATCATGAGTCTCGCTATGACCCAAAACTTCCCGGCGATGGCGTTTCTCTGGCAAAACTTCCCGGCAGCCAGATTCCCGCGCCGAAGCTGCCGTTTCCTCCGTGGCGCGGCGAACCGCTGGAGGGGAAAACCCTTCTGGTATGGCAGGAACAGGGGTTTGGCGATGAAATTCAGTTTTGCCGATACCTGCCACAATTAAAGAAGCAGTGGCGGCTTCGTATTACCTGCGTCTGTAAAACGCCATTGAAACACGTCATGGAGACGCTGGAAGGGGTGGATGACGTTCTGGCGCTCGGCGAACTTACGGAAATCCAGGAACATGACTACTGGACGGTGCCACTGAGCATTCCGTTTTATCTGTATCCGTACATGCCGGAGATTCCGGACCGGATTCCCTATTTGAAAGCGATTTTGCCGCGTATCGCTTTATGGAAACCGCGCCTGCCCGATCATGGCTTTCGACTGGGGCTGATGTGGCGGGGCAATCCTCATCATCACAACGACATCGAACGGTCGCTTCCGGATATATCCGTTCTGGAACCTTTGTGGAGCATACCCGGCGTCAGCGCCATCAGCCTTCAGAAAGGCGTGGCGGTTGAAAATAAGGCGCTTTCCGTTTGCAGCCTGGGACAGGATATTGCGGATTTTGCGGATACGGCCGCGATACTGACGCAACTGGATCTTTTCATCACGGTGGATACCGCCGCCGCCCATCTTGCCGGAGCATTGGGAACACCATGCTGGGTCTTGCTGCCAGCTTATCGCACGGACTGGAGATGGCTGCATGATCGCGGCGATTCCCCCTGGTACCCTGGTGTTATGAGGCTGTTTCGGCAATCGGAGCGGGGAGACTGGTCACGGGTTATCGAAGATGTCCGGGTGGCGCTCACAGAACTCATCAAGAGGGAAAAACATGAGGGGTAAAGGATAATTTCTTATGTTCATTTCGAAATCCATGACAATTCGCGGAAAGATCATTGTGGTGTTCGCCATTTTTCTGACATCGGTGGCCGCTCTGACAGTGTTTGACTGGTGGAGCATCGCAACCATCGAACAGAAATTCACGGCAGGCGAATATTTCGAAGATATGTTCAACGATATTCTGGAAGCCCGACGATATGAAAAAAACTTTCTTTTCTATCATGACCGGGGCAGTCTGGATGAAAACATCGTGTATATCAACAAAGCCCTTCAGATTTCCACCCACATGAACAAGGACATCGAACGGGTCATTGGCAGAGAATCCCGTCAATTTCATCAGGACCTTTTGGACTATAAAGCCATGATCGAGCGGTTTGTATCCCAGAAAGGCGATAAGATCAGCGAAAATCAGGATGAACAGATCCGGCTCAAGGGCAAAAGCATCGGCGATTTTGCCGAAAAGCTGCTGTCGTTGAAAAGAGAGCGGATTCATCTGGCGCTGACCGGTATTTTGGGGTTGCCGTTTGTATTTCTGGCGATTTTTGTGGTGCTGTCCATGCTGGTTGTCCAGTTGCTCTTCAACCGGATTTTAAAACCACTGGCCCTGATTCGTCGTACGCTGGACAGGGTTGCCCAGGGGGAGCTTCGTCCCATTGACTATAAAGAAAACGCCAGAGATGAGATTTCCATGCTCATTTTTGCGTACAACCATATGGCCGAAGAGCTTGAAAGCAAGCAGGAACAACTGGTTCAGTCCCGAAAAATCGCGGCTATCGGAACGTTCACGGCAGGTATCGCCCATGAACTGAACAACCCGATCAACAATATCTCTCTGACGGCGGAGACCATCCTGGAAGACTATAACGAAGTGCTTCCCGAAGAAGGCAGAGAACTGGTTGGTGATGTCCTGAGCCAGGCGGAACGGGCCGGAGAAATCATCAAAAATCTGCTGGATTTCTCTCGAAGTGAAATCCCGTCTTTTACACCGCTGAATATCGTGGATGTCATTCAGAAAACGCTGAAGCTGGTCAAAAATCAAGTCATGCTGGCGGGCATTCGAATCACCACATCCTTTTCAGAGGGGATTCCTTCTATCCAGGGCAATTTCCGCAATCTGGAGCAGGTGTTTCTGAATCTGTTCATCAACGCCATTCAGGCCATGCCCGAAGGCGGCGATATCCATGTCCGGGCGTTGCAGGATTCCGAAAAATATATCAAAATCGAGGTTCAGGATACGGGTCCCGGCATCAAACCGGAAAATCTGGAGCATATTTTCGAACCATTTTATACAACCAAAGCCGTTGGTCGTGGAACCGGTCTGGGGCTGGCGGTCACCTATTCGTTGCTCGAAAAACACGGCGGTCATATCGAGGTTCACAGTGAGGTGAATGTGGGTGCGACATTTTCGATCTATCTGCCGGTATGCACAGAGATGAATACGGCTGTGTCCGGCAAGGATATCAACAGGAGTTCATGAATATTACGACATTGTTCATTGATGCGTCGGTGCGGTGCGAACCTGGTGTGGAAAAAATTCAATCCCGACTCGGTATGACGGGAACGGTGGTCCAGGACGCCGCGGAAGTCTTCGATTGGGTTTCCCGCGCGGAAGATCCCATTCAGCGGGGCAAAGAGACCTTGTTTCTGACAAGAAACAGGGGCGCTTTTGTCCGCGAGTGTCCCGGAACGCGCGCGTATATCTGCTGCGGTTATAAGATTCTGCATATCGGTGCATTCTGCACGATGGATTGTTCCTACTGTATTCTTCAGGCCTATTTCCATCCGCCGGTGCTCCAGTTTTTCATGAATCACGGAGATATGATCGAGGAACTGCAGGCGGAATTCCAAAAGCCTGTCATCAGCAGAATCGGCACCGGCGAATTTACGGACAGCATGATCTGGGAACGACCATTCGATTTTTCGGAGGTTCTGGTGCCGCTGTTTGCCGCACAGCATCGGGCGGTGCTGGAGCTGAAAACCAAAACCACCGATATTCAGCGATTGAAACCGTATGTCCATCACCGAAAGACGATTTGCGCCTGGTCGCTCAACACCGAACGGGTGATTCATGAGCAGGAGCGTCGCACCGCGTCGCTGGAGGCGCGGCTTCGGGCCGCGGCGACTTGTGAGTCATGGGGGTATCCGCTGGCGTTTCATTTCGATCCGGTGGTGCTGTATGATGGATGTGAGGACGAATACCGTCAGGTGATTCGCAAACTTTTTTCGTATGTTTCCGCGGAGAATGTGGTCTGGATCAGTGTGGGAACGTTCCGATTCATTCCGGCCTTGAAAACCATCATTCAGAACCGGTTTTCGGATTCCACCATTGTTTATGGCGAATTCATTTCTGGAATGGATACAAAGATGCGTTATTTCAAACCGCTCCGCCGTGAGTTTTATCGTAAAATGGTCGGCTGGATCAAGGATGCGGCGCCGGATGTCCTGGTCTATTACTGCATGGAAGACGACGACATCTGGGAAAAAACCCTGGGGTTCACACCGGAAAGCCGGGGCGGACTTTTCAGGATGCTGGATGAAAGCGCCGCCCGGCATTGTGGTGTTAGAGATATAT
>JAJYBO010000197.1 GCA_021778975.1 Deltaproteobacteria bacterium | reverse complement strand
TCCATCCATTAGCGGCTTTTTCCCGGCGACATTTCAAAGACAGTTCCGCGTACCGGGTTTTGAGCTTTTCCGCCTCATCGCCCCGTATGCCTGAAAGAATCACCGCTCCTTGCGGATGGATATGTTCCGAAATGTAGTCGCTCAATCGCATTAGCGTCGGATATCGGAGATTTGCCGCAATCATGTGGAAGCGCTCTTCGATGCTTTCGGCGGGCAGATCCATGATGATAAACCGCTCGGACATCCCGTTGAGAACGGCATTTTCCGTTGCCTCCGCGACGGCGCATGGGTCAATGTCAGTTCCGGTTACCCGCCGGATTCCCATTTTTAACGCCGTCAGCGCCAGAACACCAGAACCAGTGCCAATGTCCAGCATCGTTTTATCCGGAATGTCCCTGCCCGCAAAAAGTTCTTGCAGCGTATATTCAACGCCTTCAACCGCAAGCCGGGTCGTGGCGTGTTGTCCCACGCCAAAAGAAGCTCCGGGTTTGAGAATGACCGCAATGTCCGGAGCGCTGTACCGTGCATCGCGCTCCGGCGGGGTGAGAATGACATGCTGACCGATGCGAACCGGCCGGTTGTAGGATTTTTCAATATATGTGGTTCCGAATACGTTGCTATACGTCAGTTCTCCGCTTTCAACGAGCATTCTGAGTGCAGTCCGCAATTCCCGACGGTTCACCACACGCTCCCGCCACAGCATTTTTTCCAGACTGCTGGGCGTCATTTTCACGGAACTGTTCTCAACAATTTCCATCAGTTTTCGGGATAATTCCCGAAAACCGTCTATCGCCGTCACGATCATCGCCATATCTCCCTTCATAGAACATCGAGCTTTCGATTCATAAGGCCGTTTTGTTGAAAAAGCAATCCATGACACTCTCATAAAAAGTCAAATTTCGGACGACTTCGTAAAATATTTGCAGGCAAGGCGCGCAAATATTTAGAAATGAGGAGCACTTATGGTACGCCGCAACGACGAAGGGTGCAGCGCAACGCAGCATGCGGACATTTTACGAAATCGTCACTCCATAGAAATTGCGTACAAAATATGATTTTCAATAATTATCTTGATAATCATTGAAAACAGGGTTAAGAAATTGCTGGTTGTCCACAAAAATCGGGTGCAACACGAAAATAGCGACAGCGATGATGTATCAGTAAAACGATGCTGCCGCACCGTTCTCGAAGAGTTCCTTTTTTTAACCCCATCAACTGCAGGAGGGTGAATTCCATGAAAAGATCACAGATTTTCAGTATGTACATCCTGATCGTCACCGCGTTGTTTTTTTCAGCGACTCTCACGCCGGCCCCGGCAAAGGCGGCCGCACCTGAAGCCAAAATCGGCATCGTTTTCAGCATGACAGGCGGAGCCGCCTCCTACGGCGCAACCCAGAAAAACGGCGCGCAACTGGCGGTGGATGAAATCAACGCAGCGGCGGGCGCTACCGGCATTCATATCAAACCTTTTTTTGACGATGACGCCAGCACCCCCCAGCAGGGCATCAACGTATTCAAAAAATTCATCAACGGCGATCATGTATCGGCCATCATCGGCCCCACCCTGAGCGATACCGCCCACGTAACCGACCGTATCGCTCAGGCGAGTTCCGTACCGGTGCTGGGCGTCAGCAATACGGCGCAGGGAATTACGGAAATCGGTAACTATGTATTTCGGGATTCCCTGACCGAAGCCGTCGTTGTCCCCAACACCATCCGAACAGCCAAAGAAAAATTTGGTATTTCAAAGGTTTCCATCCTCTATGGCAACGATGGCGCTTTCACCAAAGCCGGTTATGAAGCGTTTAAGAAAGCGCTTCTCGATCAGAAGGTCACTATTTTGAGTGAACAGACGTTCGCCAAAGGAGATCGCGATTTCTCACCCCAATTGACCGAAATCAAGAGTCAGTCACCGGATGCCATTGTCGTATCCGCACTGGTGGAAGAAGCCTCCGGCATTGTCAGCCAGGCCCGGCAGCTAGGTATTCCGGCGTCGGTGCATATCATCGGCGGAAATGGCTTCAATTCTCCCAGCTTTATCAAGAATGCCGGCAGTGCTGCGGATGGAGTTTTGATCGGCGCCGCCTGGAGTTCCACGGCATCCAATCCATTGAACCAAAAATTCGTGAAAGACTACACGGCCAAATTCGGCAACCCGCCGGATCAGTTTGCGGCCCAGGCATATGCCGGGGTGTATATCGTGTATGACGCCATTCAGAAGGCGGGAACGCCGTTTGCACCCGCAAAAATTCGCGATGCACTGGCCGGCATCAAGAATATGGATTCCGTACTCGGTAAATTCTCCTTTACGTCCGGTCGTGACGCCGATTACAAAGCCGTGCTGCAGGAAGTCAAGAACGGCAAATTTGTCGTTGTAGGAGAATAACCCCCTATCATCACCGGACAAGAGGTATGAACATTTTCTTACAGCAACTGATAAACGGTGTTTTTATCGGAAGCGTTTACGGGCTTTTCGCCATTGGATATACGCTGGTGTTCGGCGTTCTGGACATTCTAAATTTAGCCCATGCAGCAGTATTCACGCTGGGAGGGCTGGTTGCACTCTGGCTGGTTCAGAACGCCGCGTTGTCCATATGGCTGGCATTTCCGCTGGCGACACTCTTGTCCGGTATTCTGGGTCTGGTCATCAATGCCGTGGCTTTCGCGCCGCTGCGTCATCGTCCGGATACCTATTTTTCCGGGTTGATATCGAGCATTGCACTGGCTATCATCTTTGAGAGCGCTGCACTGGGTATTTTCGGAGCGCGAACCGTCAGATTTCCAATCAACACCATCACCGTTCATATCTGGCAGGTTGCTGGCGTTACCATCACCTCCCTTCAGATAGAAATCGTTCTGATCGCCGCCTGCCTGATGGCCGGGCTGACCTGGTTTCTCCGGCATTCCCGCGCCGGCAAGGCCATCAGAGCCGTGGCAGAAAATGAGCGCACCGCTCGGCTGCTGGGGATTCATGTGGACAGCATCATTGCGTTTACTTTTTTTATATCATCGGCGTTGGGTGGCGCCGCCGGCATACTGTTCGGGTTGTATTTCGGAGCGCTTTCTCCGGATATGGGCCGTTCCATCGAACTCAAAGGGCTTGCCGTCATTGTGCTGGGAGGCATGGGCAGCATTCCCGGCGCCATTATCGGCGGCATCGCCTTTGGCCTCAGTGAAGTGCTCACCGTCGCCATTTCGGGAACATCCAATCTGCGGGATGCGGTTGCCTTCACAGTGCTTTTCGCCATTTTACTCCTGCGACCATCCGGTCTGTTTGGCCGCAAGCAGATCCGGGAGACCTGACGCCAATGGATCTGCATCATATCTTCACTCAGTTTTATGCTGTTTACGGAAGCCTGATCAATTTTATCGGCATCAATTCTCTGCTGGCCATAAGCCTCTATGTCACCCTGTCCGCCGGCCAGCTTTCATTGGGCAACGCGGCTTTCGCCGGCATCGGCGGATACACGGCAGGCATTCTGACCATGTATCTGAATGTTCCCTACATGGTGGCGTTATGCGCTGCAACGCTGATGTCCGGAGCCGTCGCCGTGGTGTTGGGGTTTCCGGTGCTGCGGCTTCGGGGGGTTTTTCTGGCAATCGCCACGCTGGCGTTCGGCGAGGTGGTGCGTATTCTGGCCATCAATCTCCAGATCACCGGAGGCGCCGAGGGGCTTACCCCAATTCCCAACAAGACCCAGGCATGGATGATTTTCACGGCGCTGGCGCTGGTGGGGTATTTCATGGCGGTGCTGCGACGTTCCAGAATCGGCTGGAGCTTCGCCAGTATCCGGGAAGACGAAACCGCCGCCAAAGCCATGGGAATCAATACCACCTGGTATAAAACCCTGGCCTTCACCATTGGCGCCATGATTGCGGGGCTTGCGGGCGCCATGAGCGCTCATCTGAATTATATCATTACCCCGGGTGAATTTGGATTTTCCGCTGCGGTTCAGCTCCTGATCTACAATATCGTGGGCGGCACCCGTATCTGGTACGGCCCGGTTCTGGGGGCGGCGCTCTTGACCGCGCTTCCCGAAATACTGAGAGGGATTGGTGTTTCGGCAGGGCCTGTCCGTATGGGGGTCAACGGCTTTATTCTGCTGATGGTGATACTTTTTTTGCCCAACGGTCTGGTATCACTTTTCTCACGCAGGAAGGACTGAAAAGAATATGGCGCTGCTCGAAATTCAAAACATTACCCGAATGTTCGGCGGGGTGTGCGCGCTGAACGGCGTCAATTTCAGTGTGGAACAGGGTAAAATTCATGGGTTGATCGGTCCAAACGGCGCGGGAAAGACCACGCTCCTGAACATTTTGAGCGGGATGACGCCGCCGACATCCGGGAATATCCTGTTTTCAGGCAAGAACATTCACATGCTCCCCGCCTGCCGGGTGGCGTCTCTCGGCATGGCCAGAACCTTTCAGAATATCCGTCTCTTTCCGGCCATGACCTGTATAGAAAATGTCATTGCCGGTCAGCACCTGATCGCCTCTCGTCCGCTGCTGCCCAGGTTGTTGCAGTTACCCTCCGCATGGCGTCAGGATCACGAATATGAAGAAGACGCGATGGCAACCCTGTCCAGGGTCGGGCTTGAAAACCGGGCGCAGGTTCGGGCCCAGAGCCTTTCGTATGGAGAACGCCGGCGTCTCGAAATCGCTCGCGCGCTGGCCTCCCGCCCCCGTCTTTTGCTGCTGGACGAACCTGTTGCCGGTATGCGACATGGAGAAGTCTCCCAGGTCGCCGAACTGGTTCGCATTCTTGCCGGAGAAGGCATGACCGTTTTTTTGATCGAACACAACATGTCCTTTGTCATGGCGCTGTGTTCCCGGATTACGGTTCTCAATTTCGGTCAGGTTATCACGACCGGATCGCCAGATACCGTAAGCCGCCATCCGCATGTCATCGAAGCCTATCTCGGAGTGGACAAATCATCATGATGCTGGATGTTCATCACCTGACCGTAGCGTACGGCCCCATCGAGGCGGTGCGGGATATTTCTCTGAACGTCGAAACCGGCGCGATTGTCACCCTGATCGGCCCGAACGGCGCCGGAAAAACCACACTGCTGAACGCATTGAGCGGCGTCATCCCGATACGGGGCGGCAACATTCTGTTCAATGGCCAGGATATCACCCGGATGAGCCCGCACCGTCGGGTGGCCGAAGGGATCATTCAGGTGCCAGAAGGACGTCTG
The DNA here is from genome assembly GCA_021778975.1 of Deltaproteobacteria bacterium. Classification (GTDB taxonomy): domain Bacteria; phylum Desulfobacterota; class Desulfobacteria; order Desulfobacterales; family Desulfatirhabdiaceae; genus RAAP-1. The sequence continues at coordinate 676 of JAJYBO010000197.1, read as the reverse complement.
GTGCTGGCAGGCATGACCGTTCGGGAAAATCTCGAAATAGGCGCTTACCGCCGTCCCAGGTCCGGCATTGCCGCGGATATCGCACGAATGCAGGAACGCTTTCCGATATTGAAAGAAAGAAGTGAGGCGCCTGCCGGTTCCCTGTCCGGAGGTGAACAACAGATGCTGGCCATCGCACGGGGACTGATGGCGCACCCCAAGCTCCTGCTGCTTGACGAGCCTTCTCTGGGGCTGGCGCCACTGGTGGTTCAGATGGTATTCGACATCGTGACGGAGCTGCAACAAAAGGGCCTGACCATTCTTCTGGTGGAGCAAAACGCCCGTCAGTCCTTAGCGGTATCCGACTATGCCTATGTCATCGAAAGTGGCGCAATGGTGCTGGAAGGCTCTGCCGCAAAACTCCGGTCCGACCCAGCGGTAATCCGTACCTATCTGGGACAGAGCGTCTGAATATCTAAGGTGGCTTTCAACAGATGCGGCATTACTCAGGCCGGATGATACCCTTCGCGCATAACGGCGTCCTTCAAAAATTGAAACACCTCATTTCCGACCAGGGGTGGTTTTTCGGCGCCGGCCATCATTTCTTGATATCGTTCCAGCGCGGCGCGGTCAAACGCGGCAATGGGATATGGCAGTGCAAAAAGGCGATTGTGGATGAGGCTGTAACAGATGATGG
>JAJYBO010000196.1 GCA_021778975.1 Deltaproteobacteria bacterium | reverse complement strand
AGAACCGGTGCGCCCGCAGGAAGGCGCGGGGGCCGGCCCAGGTCAGGGAGAAGACGGCCCTCACGAAATGGAATCGAGCGCCTATGATCTCGGCAAGATTCTCACCGAGAAATTTGAACTGCCCAATTTGCAGGAAAAAGGCAAAAAGCGGTCTTTCACCAAATATACTTATGAAATGACGGATCGGCACCGGGGATTCGGCCAGTTTTTAGACAAGAAAGCCACCCTGAAAAAAATCCTGGAGACCAATATCCATCTGGGAAATGTGCCGGATGTCAGTGATATTGACACCTCCCGTTTTCTGATTTCGCCGGCGGACAAGATTTACCGGATACTCTCCCGCGAAAAAGATTACGAATCCCAGGCCATGGTGTTCTTTCTGAGGGACTATTCGGGATCCATGTCTGGAAAACCCACGGAACTCATCGTTTCCCAGCATGTTCTAATCTACAGTTGGCTGCTCTATCAGTACGAAAAGCAGGTCGAGTCGCGCTTTATCCTCCATGACACCGAAGCCAGGGAAGTCCCAGATTTTTATACCTACTACAATTCAAAGGTCGCGGGCGGCACCATGGTGGCGTCCGCGTTCAAGCTGGTGAATGAAATCGTTCAGAAAGAAAATCTGGCTCAGGATTACAACATTTATGTATTTCACGGTACGGATGGCGATGACTGGGATGTCGAAGGTAAGGAAGCCATTCCGGCCATTCAACAGACGCTGTCCTACGCCAGTCGGGTCGGTATCACCATTGCAACACATGGTTCAGCGTCCTCCGGCGCCACGGAAGTTGAGAGATATCTGAAAAAATCCGATCTGCTGACATCCCGATCCCGGCTGATCCGTCTGGATACCATGAGCCAGGATGCCGATGAAGCCCGTCTGATCGAAGGCATCCGGCGGCTCATCTCATAAGCACGGATCCATTTTTCCGCCGCGTCCATCACTATATTCCGGCCAGGCAGTGATCCCTGTTCGGTAGATGTTGTTTTCCGACTTTCGAGGAATTTTATGGAACTCATCAATCAACACACCAAAAGTATCATGGAAGGATGCAAGGAAAGAGCCCGTGACGCCGGTCTCCGGTTTGGGGATGAGACGCTGGAATATATCGTCACCAACCGCGATCTTCTTGAGCTGTCGCCTAAAATCATGATTCCCACCCTGTATGATTACTGGGTTCATGATGTCGAGGTGCTGAAAGAAAAAGGCAAATACGAGCTGTATCCCGGAAACCCTTACGAGACCGTCATCAACACCCGTCCGGCCATTTCGTTTTACAACGACAACAATCCGGACTGGCTGAATGTCATGATTTTCTATCATGTGCTGGCGCACATTGATTTTTTTCAGAACAACCTGTTTTTCCGCCACACCTGGGATGACGATTTTACCGGCCAGGCGCTGTCGGACAAGCGCGCCATCGCCAAACTTCGTGCGGATAAAGGCCGATGGGTAGATTACATCATCGAATTTTCACGAGGGGCGGACAATCTGGTGGGGTATTTCGATACCCTCTCTAAAGTACATGCCGCGCCTTCGGTGTCGCAGTCCGCGCGTCTGAACTACTACTTCGATGTATTTCTTCAAGATGTCCGAAAAATCTCCATCGGAGAATTCGTCAAAGAAATTCAGGCCTATAACACCAACCTCCACGATCATGGCGATCTTGGCGAACAGATGTTCTTTTCGGACGCGGCCGTGAAGTATCCGGAGTTTGAAGCCATGTTTCAGAAGAGTCAGAGCCGGGTTCCGGAGCGCCGGATGGATGTCCTCCAGTATCTGATAGATCATTCGGATTTCGTCAACAAGGAGGAAAACCGCTGGATGAAGCTGGTGATGCAGGTGGTGCGAAATACCTCCCTGTTTTTTCAGCCGCAGATCCGGACCAAAATCATGAACGAAGGCTGGGCCAGTTACTGGCACGAGACACTCTTTTTGAGAGACGACCGCATTCGGAGCCATGAAGTCGAATTCGCCCGGGTGAACGCCGGCGTCACCTCCATGCCGCGGGTGGGGCTGAACCCGTACGCGCTGGGAATGCGCCTGTTTCACTATGTGGAGAATATGGCTGAAAAAGGCAAATTTTCTTATGATTTCGAGAGGATTCAGGATCAACTCCAGCGGAAGCACTATGACGCGGAAACCCATCGGGGGCGCGAGGCGATATTTCAGGTCCGGGAAAATTACAGCGATTTTACGTTCATCAATGCGTTTGTGGATCAGGATTTCGTCACCCGCAACAATTTGTTTGTGGCGGGCCGACGTCTGAACGAGGAGCGGATGGTGTGGGAATATTACGTCAAGAGCCGCAATGCCGAAGATTACCGACAAATGCTGCTGGATACCCTGTACCATCCGCCATTTATCGAGGTGCTTCCGGACAGGCGCGGTAACAACACGCTCTATATGGTGCATCGGTTCGAGGAAAAGCCGCTGGTAAACGAATTCATCGCCAACACCATGATGGGAATCGAATACCTCTGGGGAGGGCCGGTGCAGCTTGAAACCAGCGATGTCGTTTCCGTAACGCCGTCCGGTGTCAAAAGTGACGCCGCCAAATCCACCAAAGACTATCCGCCACAGGTCAAATGGCAGCGGATGGTCTATACGATGGAAAACCGAAAGCTCTCCAAAAAAATAACCGAAGGTTGAAAATGGACTGAATTATGGAAAAAATCGTCTATGCGATTCAACATCTGGATCAGATGATCAGCGAGCAGGATCATCGCACGCCGATTTCGTTTCAGGACTTTATCAAGATCCTGTCCGTGAATCCGGCGCGAGTGCTGCGCAACATCTTTCAGGTTTTTCACGACATGATCCACGCCTATGTTGGCGCCGGGGTAGATGAATATCCGGATGACCCGGAATCCATCAATTTCATCAGCTATGACTGTAACCGGCTGTTTGTGGACAAGGCCGATCACCCGTTTTTCGCCGACCGATTGTTCGCCAACCGACTGGTTCATCAGGTGGACGCCCTCAAGCGGGGCGCGCAACAGAATAAGATATACATTTTCGACGGCCCTCCAGGATGCGGGAAAAGCACATTTTTAAATAATCTTCTGAGAAAATTCGAGGAATACACCAATACAGAAGATGGTTTCCGTTATGAAACCGTATGGCGCCTGAATGCCCGAATGCTGGGAGGTGTCCCTGAAACGGGCGCCGGCACGGTCATGGACAGAATGCTCCAGTTGTTGAGCCGGTTTCCGCAGCGTCAGGAATCTGGTGAAGACTCGCCAGATTCTTTCGATACCGGAAAACAGGAGATTCTCGACAATTTTCACAATGCCGCGATTTTGGAGGATTTTGTTGAAGTACCCTGTCCCAGTCATGACCATCCCATTCTCATGATCCCCAAAAACTATCGCCGGGCCTTTCTGGATGATCTGTTCCAGAATGATGAATTCAAATGGAAACTCTTTATGGAAAAAGAGTACGAATGGGTGTTTCACGACCATCCCTGCACCATTTGCAGCTCGCTGTACGAGGCGCTTTTAAAGAAGCTCAAAAGCCCCATCAAGGTTTTCGAGATGATCTACGCCAGGCCCTATCAGTTCAACCGAAGGCTGGGCGAAGGCATTACCGTTTTCAACCCCGGCGACAAGCCCATGCGCCAGAACGTCATGACCAACCCGCTGCTGCAAAGCCGCATCAACGGGCTTCTCAAAGACAGCAATCAGGTCAAGTACCTTTTTTCGCAATATGCCAAGACCAACAACGGGATTTACGCCTTGATGGATATTAAATCCCACAATATCGAGCGGTTGATCGAGCTTCACAATATCATCAGCGAAGCAGTTCACAAGGTTGAGGACATCGAGGAAAATGTGAACTCACTGTTCATTGCGCTCATGAATCCGGAAGACAAGAAAAACATCCAGGATGTACAGTCATTTTCAGACCGCATCGCCTACATCAACATCCCCTACGTGCTGGATTTGCAGACGGAAGTGAATATCTACCGCAACATTTTCGGCAAACATATTGACGACTGTTTTCTGCCCAGAGTGTTGCACAATTTCGCGCGGGTGATCATCGCCTCCCGCTTGAAAACCCGATCCGAAGCCCTGCTGGAGTGGATCACGAACCCTGAAAAATACCGTCAATATTGTGATGACAATCTGCATCTTCTCAAAATGGAGATATACACGGGGTACATTCCCCTGTGGCTGACCGAGGATGACCGCAAGCGTTTTACCGCCCAGCGCCGACGCAAGATCATCGCAGAGTCTGAATTTGAAGGCATCAACGGTTTTTCGGGCCGGGACGCCATCAAAATTTTTAACGAATTCTATTCGAGCTGTTCCAAAGAAGACAGTCTTATCAACATGAATTCCCTGTACAATTATTTCACCAATATCCGGAAAGATTTGAGCCATTCCATTCCATCCGGATTTCTGGATGCGCTGCTGCACCTGTATAATTATACGGTGCTGCAGGAAGTCAAAGAATCGCTTTTCTATTTCAACGAAGATCAGATATCCCGGGATATCCAGAACTATATTTTTGCAGTCAATTTTGAATCCGGCACCGAAGAAGTTTGCGTCTATACCGGGGACCGGCTGGAGATCACCGAGGATTTTTTCAGGGGCATCGAAAATCATCTCATCGGCGCCAAGACGGTTTTGGCCAAACACCTGGCTTTCCGCAGGGATACCCAGCGGGAATACACCTCCCATACACTGACGCAGGAGATTCTGGTAGAAGGCAAATCCATCAAGGAAACCGCTCTGTTTCAGGCCCTGCATGAACGCTATATTTTCAACATCAAGGAAAAAGCGCTGGATCCGTTCATAGACAACAAGAACTTCCGCATGGCCATCAAGGACTACGGCGCCGAAGCCTATAAAACTTACGACAAGCGCATCCAGAACGATGTTGGATTTCTCATCACCAATCTGTGCAATAAATTCCGCTACACCCAGCAGGGCGCCCGCGAAGTCAGCATGTACGTCATTGACAATGAACTGCCTGAAGAATTTGCGACGATTTAAAAAGGAGGAACGATCTTGAAAAAACTCGAAATGGCCGGTATCGGTTTTACCTGCGGATGTTGGCCGCTTGCGCCCCAAAAACCGACGCTTATTTTCATTCATGGGGCGGCATCCAACAATACATTCTGGAATTCTCAGGTCATGGCGTTATCGGAAACGGCCAATACGGTCGCGCTCGATCTTCCGGGGCACGGCGCCAGCACGGGGCCGGGCAGAAACAATATCACCGAATATGCCGATGTGGTGGCGGGCTTTATAGATCACATCCAGGCGCCCCGCCCTGTCCCCTGTGGACTGAGCATGGGAGGCGCCATCACGCAGCGGCTTATCCTGGACTATCCGGATCGCTTTTCGGCGGGAATTCTCATCAATACCGGCGCCAGATTGAAGGTAACACCTCTGATCTTTGAAATGATCGAACGAAACTATGCGGATTTTGTGAAATCAATTTTTTCGGTGGCTATTTCGGCCAAAACCGATGTGGAAAGGTTTCGTTCTGAAATCGAAGCATCTGTCCTGTGCCAGCCGGCCGTCGCATCCGGTGATTTTCGGGCCTGTGACGCGTTTGATGTCACTGCGGAACTTGGCCGGATCGAAACGCCTGTCCTGGTGCTGGCGGCAACTGACGACAGACTGACGCCCGTAAAATACGCCACGTTTCTGGCGGACACCATCAAAAACGCCAAACGGGTAACCATCCAGGATGCCGGGCACTTTTCCCCCATGGAAAAACCGCATGAAGTAAATCGGGCGATCCAGAATTTTTTAAATACTGTGACAATCCAACCAGTATGAAATATCCAAACGTTCCGGCATCGCATCGCCTCTGTGAGACCGCCAAAATGACGTTGACAAAACAATGAAGGATGATACAAATA
>JAJYBO010000195.1 GCA_021778975.1 Deltaproteobacteria bacterium | reverse complement strand
TATGGTCGAGGTTCTTCATGCCGGCGGCGGTGAACTTGTCTGCTGCGGCCAGCCCATGAAGCTGAAAGTCGAAAACACGGTGGATGCGGCCAAAGAGAAACATGTGCCGGTCATCGAAAAAATTGACGGCGGCTTCAAGGTCAAAGTCGGCAGTGTTGCGCACCCCATGGAAGAAAAACACTGGATCGAATGGGTCGAAATCATCGCCGACGGCAAGGCGTATCGCCAGTTCCTGAATCCCGGCCAGGCTCCGGAAGCCGTGTTCATGGTGGACGCCGCCACGGTTACGGCCAGGGAATATTGCAATCTGCATGGTCTCTGGAAGTCCTGATAAAGGCATCGTATAACTATAGTTTATAGCGGCGTTGCGTTCGAGCGCTCCCCATCGGAAAAGGGCGTGAACGTCCGCCGCTCAAATTCAAAAAGGAGAATGACATGACAAGCTGGAAATGTCAGAACTGCGGTTATACGTTTGCGGCGGATGTTCCTCCGGAACAGTGTCCGTCCTGCAAGGAAAAATGCGAATTTCTCGATAACACCTGCTATACCCCCGATTGCGAGGGTGATGGGGTGGATAAACGTATTGGAAAATGATGTTATGAGGAGATGACATGGCGAAAGCGCTCATTGTATATGCAACCCGCACCGGTGAAACAGAAAAAATCGGTGAACTGGTCGCCGAAGGGTTGCGGTTTTCCGGAGTGGATGTTGACATGATCAAAACGACTGATGTAAAGAATGCCAGTGATCTGAACGGGTACGATGCGGTTATACTGGGGGCGCCTACCTATCACGGCGACATGATCCAGGGCATGAAAACCTTTCTCTTTCTGGCCGAAAAAGCCGGGCTGGAAGGCAAAGTGGGCGGCGCTTTCGGCGCTTTTGGCTGGAGCGGCGAAGCCCCAGACCGAATTTACGACACGATGCTGCACATCTTCAAGATGAGAATGGTGGGGGCGCCGCTGCGCTTGAAATCCAGTACGCTGGGCGGCGGTATGCAGGTGGCTCAGGAGTACGGAAAAGATATTGCCAGAATGTTAACGAATTCTTAATCAACAGTTTGAAGAAAGGGGGATAATATGACGACTACACCTCAGCATTGTCCAGGGTTTCAACAGTTCAAGAACTTGAAATCGTTTGCCTGTAAGTGTCCTTCATGTTCAACGGAGATCGAGATTTTTTCGGATGAGTTCGACAAAAAGCATATTTGCAAATCTTGCGGCAAGGAAATAGATTTTACGCAGTGTAAGCTCTCCGGCTCATAAATTGCAGAGGGTGTCATGCGAAAGAAACTTTTTCTGGCGGTTCTGGTTGTCGGATTTGTGGCGACAGCAACGGCTTTTGGGGCTGAAGTCAACAAAGGCGCAAAGGAAGAAGTGATTCCGGCGGGCAGCCAGGGGGATGTCAAATTCCCGCATGAACTGCACCAGCAGGCGCTTCAGGATTGCAAAGCGTGCCACGCTCTCTATCCCGAAACGCCAAACGCCATCCCGGACATGAAACAAAAGGGCGCTTTAAAGCCCAAACAGGTCATGAATCAACAATGTGTCAAGTGTCATAACGCCAAAAGAGCGGCGGGTGTTAAAGCCGGGCCTGTTATTTGCAGTCAGTGTCACGGCAGGCATTCCTGAATCAACGGTTTCATTTTTATCATCCACGAAGGTAATTTCCAACCAAGAACTTCCTGCGCCAACATCCAGGGGAACCTGAGATATATTCCCTCAGGGCGGGAAGTTCTTTTTCAAAATGCCATATGTTAAGCGGTTGCAAGCGACGTTTTCCTGAATCTCCCCAAGCGGGGAAGGGGGACTAACAGCGCGATGTGAAACCGCTTGCAGTATAGAAAGGCTGTTATGCGGGTATTAGGACTTCAGGGAAGCCCCCGAAAAAAAGGCAACACCCAGTTTCTGCTGAGTCAGTTTCTGGAAGAATGTCAAACGCAGGGCGCGGATGTCCAGACGATAGATGTCTGCCGAAAGAAGATCGAGCCGTGCATGGAGTATATCCTGTGTGAAAAAAAAGGGATATGTCCAATTGACGACGATATGAAGCACGAAATATATCCCCTGCTGCGCAGGGCGGATGTCATTGTGGTGGCAACCCCTATTTTTTTCTACAATACCACCGCACAGCTCAAAGCCCTGATTGATCGCACCCAGACCCTGTGGGCGCGGAAATACAAGTTGAAGCTGACCGATCCCAATCGGTTGTGGCGCAGGGGGTTCACGCTGGCTGTTGGCGCAACCCGCGGGAAGAACCTGTTCGAGGGGCTTTATCTTACCATGAAGTATTTTTATGACGCGGTAGGGGCCACCGATGCCGGCAGTCTGACATACCGGCAAATCGAAAAACCGGGTGATATGCAGCGGCTTCCCTCGTTGGAGAAAGATATCGAGACAGCCGTTACAGCGCTTTTGCTGCCGTTTCAGGGCAGAAAGAAAGTTATCTTCGCGGATGCTACAGGGGCCGGTATAGCGCAGATGGCCTGCGCGTTCACCCAGATCATTGCCGGAGGCAGGATGGATGCTGTTTGCGCCGGGTTTCATCCCGCGGACAGTCTGGATCCTGTCATGGTTCAGGCGATGGAAGAAAAAGGAATAGATATGGGGTTTCGTGTCCCTCTGTCCATCGAAGATGCACTGGGCGGAAAATCGCCTGATATCGTGGTAACGGTGGGCGATGTTCCGCATGACAGTGTGCTGTCAGGAACCCCGCGTATCGAAATCTGGAATTTTCAGGTGTCGAAAGATCTGCAGCAAATGCATCGGATCAGAGACGCTATCGAAGCACAGGTAAAAACGTTCGTTCAATCAGTTACTTAATTTCAACAAGGAGACAGGCATCAATGGATAAATATGTATGTACGGTTTGCGGCTATGTGTATGATCCGGCGCTGGGCGATCCGGACAGTGGCGTTCAACCAGGGACCAAATTCGAGGATATCCCTGACGACTGGCAGTGCCCGGTGTGCGGCGCGTCCAAATCCGACTTTGAGAAAGAATAGGCAAGACATATGAAACCTGTTGAAATCGCAAAAGGTATTTATGACGTTGGCGTAAATGACTGGAATATCATGGATTTTCATGGGCATTCCACCCATTGCGGCAGCAGTTACAATGCCTTTTTGATTGTTGACGAGAAAATTGCATTGATTGATGCGGTCAAAAAAGAATTCGCCGATGAGTTGATCGAAAACATTTCCCGAATTGTTGACCCCGCCCAAATAGATATCGTCATCAGCAACCATACCGAGATGGACCACAGCGGCGGTCTGGCGCGTGTCATGCACCGGATCGGAGAAACCAAACCGCTGTATTGTTCCAAAATGGGGCAAAAGAACCTTTCGCTCCATTATCCGCAGCACTGGAACTATCATCCGGTCGAAAGCGGCGAAACACTGAGCCTGGGCAGGCATACGCTGTCGTTTATGGAAACGCGGATGCTTCACTGGCCGGACAGTATGTTCACGTATTTACAGGATGAAAAAATATTGTTTTCCAGTGACGCGTTTGGCCAGCACTATGCAGGGTTCGAGAAATTCGATGACATGATGACGAGCGACATCATGGTGCACGCCAAAAAGTATTTCGCCAATATCCTGCTGCCGTATGCGCCTCTGATCCTGAAGCTCCTCGATCAGGTTGCCGCGATGAAGCTGGATATCCGGATGATCTGCCCGGATCATGGCATTCTCTGGCGCAAGGATCCCGGAAAGATCATTGACGCCTATGCCCGCTGGGGCCGGCAGGATACCCTGCGAAAGGCCGTGGTGGTGTATGACACCATGTGGCACAGCACCGAAAGAATGGCCAACGCCATTGCCGCGGGGCTGAATGCGGAAGGCGTTGATGTCGCGCCGATGTCTCTCAAAAAAAATGATCGCAGCGATATCATGACGGAAGTGCTGGATGCCAGAGCCGTTGTGGTGGGATCTCCCACGCTGAACAATGGGCTTTTTCCCACGCTGGGCGATTTCTTGACGTATATGAAGGGTCTGAAACCTAAAAACAAGATCGGCGCCGCATTCGGTTCTTATGGCTGGAGCGGTGAATCGGTCAAGTTAATTACCCAGGAACTTGAAGCCATGAAGTTCGAGGTGATTGATCCGGGTGTTCGGGTGCAGTATATTCCGAATGCGGCCGCTCTGGATGCCTGTTTTGCCCTGGGCAGAAAAATTGGGCGGGCCATATAGTTTGTCTGTTTTTTTCCGCGTCGTTTGCGTTCTATAATGCGTCTGACTGCAATATCGGTCAGACGCATCCCCTGTTTGTCTCCCCATTGACATTCTCTGTTTGCCATTGCATACTCACCACCCATGTAAACCACACACCATGAAGAGGATTTCTCCAGACGTCATGGAAACCGTATTGATTGTTGACGACGAAAAAAACTATCCGCTGATTCTGAGCGCTGTGCTTCAAGAGGAAGGTTACGAGGTTCTGACCGCCAACAGCGGTCCGGATGCACTGGATATTCTGCATCATTCCGATGTGGATCTGGTGCTGACCGATATGAAAATGCCCGGAATGGATGGCATTGAACTCATGGAAAATGTCAAACGGTTCAACCCGCTCATTCCGGTCATTATGATGACGGCCTACGGAACCGTGGAAAAAGCCGTGGAGGCCATGCAAAAAGGGGCGTATAATTATATCCTGAAGCCCTTTGACAACGATAATCTCGTTATTTTCGTCAGAAAAGCCATTGATATGTATCATGTGGTTCAGGAAAACCGCCGGCTCCGGGCGGTTGTAGAAAACCAGTTCCAGTTTGGCAACATTATCGGCAAAAGCAAACGGATGCTGGAGTTATACGATCTGATCCAGAAAATGGCGCCATCTTCGGCCACGGTGCTGATCGAAGGAGAAAGCGGCACAGGTAAAGAACTGGTGGCCAGATCCATCCATTTCAATGGGCAGAGAAAAAACATGCCGTTCATTGCCGTCAATTGTTCGGCGCTGTCCGAACATCTTTTGGAAAGCGAACTTTTCGGTCATGAAAAAGGGGCGTTTACCGGCGCTGTGGCCATGAAAAAAGGTCGCTTTGAACTGGCGGATGGTGGTACGTTGTTTCTCGATGAAATTGGCGAGCTTTCACAGAACCTTCAGGTCAAGCTGCTGCGCGTGCTTCAGGAACGGGTATTTGAGCGGGTGGGCGGGGTGAGGCCATTGCCGGTCAACATCCGCATCATTGCGGCCACCAACAGAAATTTGAAACACGAAACGGAGCTGGGGCGTTTTCGAGAAGACCTGTATTACCGGCTCAATGTGCTGCATTTGGTATTGCCGCCGCTGAAGGAACGGCTCGAAGATATCCGCCTTCTGGTAGCGCATATGATTGAAAAATACGCGGGGGAGCGTGGCAATAACCCGCCGGTGTCCGGGGTGGATCAGGAAGTGGACCGTCTCTTTTATGAATACGCATGGCCGGGAAATGTCCGCGAACTCGAAAACGTTATCGAACGAGCGATGGTGCTGTGCCCGGGGGATGTGATACGGGTATCCGACCTGCCCATAGAGTTCCGGAAAAACATTCCGTCATCACTGCATATTGACGATATTCCCTCCAATGCAAAACTGTACGATACGCTCGATATGGTAGAGCAGACCATGATCAAGCGGGCGCTGAGTGTGTCGCACAATGTGCAATCCCACGCCGCAGAGCTGCTGGGTATCGGCAAGAGCGGGTTGAGCCAGAAAATCAAGAAATACGGCATTAAAGCGGACCCCTGACAGGACGTGCGGTTAACCTCATCTCTCAACCGCAAAATTCACCCGTCCGGCGTATCATTTCAATTAACAGAATCTTGTTGATTTCAACGGGTATGAGCGTTAAAAATTGATGTCTTCAGATATATATGTGCAGTATGGATAGGTGTCCGACTGCTGTCTAATCAATTCAATCAATGGAAAAGGATGA
>JAJYBO010000194.1 GCA_021778975.1 Deltaproteobacteria bacterium | reverse complement strand
TTCGGGTTGTCTTTTAGAGGTGACAGATATATTCCTCCCTTGCCGCGCGAGACAGTCGGGGCGTCTCGAATCAACTCTTTGAGAGATTGATAATGTGTTTCAGGCAATTCCTTGCCGATAACAAAATTGGATGTTATCTCAATATTGTCATAGGATTCATTGATATCGAGTATTTTATGAAATGCTTCGATTACACGGAGTTTGCTCAATGGTTTGCCAAGAAATTTCAATATTGACGGCTCTATAGATTCCAGACCGACGTTGATATAAACATAGAATGGAAGATGATTTAACTTTTCGAATAGTTGATCTTTTGAATTGAGCAATGAGTCAACACTGCCAAACAAAAAAAGAAAAGGATTTTTCGTTCGATTTCCAAAATCGAATTCCTGGCAGGCTTTCGATGCCGCCATAAAAATCAGGTCTTCCCCGGCAGCCAGCGCGTCATGGTTTCCCAGAAACAAGGAATTGCAGTTTTCGAGGTTTCGACCGTAAAACTGTTTCAATTCCAGAATCTGTTGAATAATATCGTTTTCGGATCGAGGTGTAAAATGTTGTGACGATTTTACGCAACAAAACTTACACTGATACAGACATCCATCTGCAATGTTCAGCGGGATAATCTCATAATCAACATGGCGTGTATCGGGCGGGAGTACCGAAACCCGTCCACCGATGATAGCGTGCAATTTTTGTGAGCGTTCGTGCAACACATTGTCATTGTTTTCCATTATACGGCTGATCAAGTTCCTGACTTTCGGGTGAAACCGATCCTTTGGCGCCATGTAAATATCTGAGTACAATTGAGACCATGCCCCAAAAGCATTCATTATCGATGGATTCGAGAAATAATTTACCTCCCATACAGGATTGCTGGGATATGGCAGACACGGCAGATAATATTCTCCTGTCCAAGATATGATGCCATCTTCGCCACTTCTGTCACCGACGGAATAATATACCCAGTCGTTGCCATCCGTGCGTTTTAACTGCTCGACAGGGTGTGGCCAGTTTGCATGGAGACCTCTGATAAACTTAATTTCCCCATTCAGATTGAATATAAATTCATAATCAGATGTTCTTATCTCGGAATATTTTCCATAGCGGAGCGGAAAAGATGCCTTCGCAATACTGCTGGGTGCGTTTTTTTCAACACTGACCGCAAAGTTACTCAGATAAGGATAATTCATATTTATAGCCCCTTAGCTCCTGTTACAAATCAACCTTGACGGCTTCGTAAAATGTCCGCGTTCTTCGTCGCTGCGGCATACCGTTGTAGCCCCGAAAAGGCATCTTCTCCCCAAAATCCAACATAATCAGATAATTTTCGCTTATCAACTGGCATAACCATTGTCAAGGAGATTTTCAATACGGTACACGATAAATTTATTATCCATACAACAATCTGATTTTACATTGGTATCCTAAAAATATACCAATAGCTTCATCATTGTCGATGTGCATGCCCCGCCTGAAAACTTTTTGCAAATCCATCCAAAAACCAAATTTTCCAGTGTCATAAAATCTTTTATTAAAAAAACACTATACAATAATGTAATTTATAAAAATCAATATTACATTATTGTCCGCCTCTTTAAAAAATATATCCTTTAAATACGATATGTTATTGTTGGCACATATTTTGATTATATCAACAGACAAATGATTGCTTTGAACTTGATATTCAAAATCATGTAAAAAAACAACACTCGTAACGAAAGGAGAAAATCATGGCAAACGAACCTCAGCTCACAAGAGGAACGCTCGGTCTGACAGGACTGACGATGAATGCAATGGCGCTGATAGCGCCGGGCGCATTCCTGTGGTTGACATTTCAGATGCAGTCTTTGTACGGCGCGCCGATGGCGGGGTGCGCCATGTGGTTTGGCATCTTGTTCGCACTGCTGCTGTGTTTCGCAACAGCGATCAGCTATTCGGAACTGGCCAAGCTCTACCCTGGCCCGGGATCATCTTATCTGTACGCCGAACAGGCATTTCTTTCCAAAACACATGCCTACAGTTTCGCTCGGATCGCCAAATTCATCACCGGCTGGGCAAGCCACCTCTATTACTGGGTCTATCCCGGCGTCATGGTCGGTGTGACGGCGATTCTGGGGGGGTACCTGCTGTATCAGTTTTTTCCGGACACGTTCAGCGGTACTTATAACAGCCCGGTTTTCATGGTGTTTTTCTGTATCGTCTTTGCATTCGGCGTGGCCTATATCGCTTTTCGAGGCGTTACGGGCACAACGGCGGTCAATGTGGCCATTAATATTATCCAGATATCGGCGCTGTTGATATTCTCCGTGATTGCACTGGGATATCGTTTTCAGCACCCGCAGGGTTCCACAGGATTTCACTTGTCCAGCGGCATCGCCGTGAATTATCAGGTCGCGCAGGGGGTTCAGAAAGACAGTGACGGAAATCCGCTGCCGGTTTTAGACGCCAACGGCAAACCAACCGTTGACAAACAGGGAAAGCCCGTATATCTGATGCAGGATTTGCTGGACGCCAAAACCGGTATGCCGGTTCCGGCCGACAAGGACGGCAACCCTGTCAGCGATCCGAAGCTGGCTGCTCCATTTGCGGTAGATTATAAAGACGGCGCGATTACCCACGATGACAAGGGAAACGAAATTTTCAACTATCATTCGTCCGCATCGTCGGTTGTTGCCCCGCACGGGTTCAGCTTCATCTTCATTCAGGCCGCCATTGCCATTCTGATTCTGGTCGGCTTTGAGTCCGTAACCGCTATGGGGGATGAAGCAAAGCACCCCAAAAAGGACATCCCGCGGGCGGTGTTGCTCTCTTTAGCGATTCAAGGCGCGGTGTGCTATCTGATCGAATATTTTGCGGCCAGCTACTTTCTTCACAACGGGTACACCATGCCGATGGCCGGCGCCTCCGGCGCTCCGGTCGGCGATATGATGGTGATTGCCGGAACGTGGCTTTTCGGAAGCTATGCCGCCGGCAAGGCATTCATGCTGGTGCAGGCGTTTACCGTGTTTTTAGCCCTCATTGGCACCACACTCTCCTGCCTCAGCACAGGCGCCAGGGTTACCTACGCCATGGGTAGAGATGAAGAAATGCCGTCTCATTTCGGCCTTCTGCACGGAAAGACAATGTCCCCTTACCGGGCCATTTGGACGCTGGCCTTTATTTCCGCCATCATCGGCATTCTGACCGTGTCAGTGTATCTTGGCGGCCAGGCGACCGCGCCCGCAGCATTGGACAGGCATAATTTCTGGTACAGTTTCGGCGTATTCTCCCCGGAAATGTACACCTGGCTGCCCAACACACTGGTCATCATGACGCTGGTCAGCAATTTCGGAACCTTTCTGCTCTACATGATTACCTGCTGGATCGCTATCGTGGCCTTCAAGGAACATCACAGCTACAACGGTTTCAAGCACATGGTCGTTCCGGTTCTGGGGCTTCTGGCGAATCTGGTCATCATGCTGTTTTACCTGATCGGTCCGTTTGTGGTCGCGGGGATGAGCTGGAAAGAGCCTTACATCGCTCTGGGAATTTGTGGACTCTGGGGCGTTTACGGAGCGGTTTATTTCATGAAAACGAGTAAAGCCACCGGAAGAGCGATACTGCTCAGAGAAAGGCCCGCGTAAGCAGGCTGAGGATTCGGAGATATCCGCCCCTGTCCATGAAGCGACCAACTGCTTCATGGATGAGGGCGGTCGGCCTGTGATATCTTTTCAAACCATCTCTTATCGGACACCAAAGACGCCCATGGAACTGATCTACGCCGAACTTTCTTCACCCGGCCCCGCTCGTGAAAACAACGAGGATTTTGTCGGGTTCTGGGAACCGCAAACGCTGGAGGAAAAACGCAGCCGCGGGGCTGTCGCCGTGCTGGCCGACGGCGTAGGGGGGTTGCACCGTGGTGAGGTGGCCAGCCGCCTCGCGGTCGAGACCGCTCTCAAGACCTTTTGTCAGGCGCCCGGAGAACCGGCGTCGCAGCAACTGATCTCCCGGATGTTTGAGGCCGCCAATCTTGTGGTGTACGACAAGGGCATGGAAGATCACGGAAAGTTTCGCATGGCGACCACCCTGGCGGTCGTGGTGTTTCGCAACGATGAAATCAAGATCGGTACGGTCGGGGATTCCCGCGTGTATCTGGTCAGAAAAGCCACCATCAAACAGCTTTCCACGGATCATACCTATGTGGGAATGCAGCAGAAATTCGGCCTCATTTCTGAACAGGACGCCAAAACCAGTGAAAATCGCTCTGTCTTGATACGCTGCGTGGGGCTGGAGCCTGTGGCGCGCGTGGATGTGGACGGCGCCGCGGTTTTCAAGGGAGATCATGTGGTGCTGTGTTCCGACGGCCTTTACGCCCATGTGGCGGACAGCGAAATTGCGGATATCGTCTCCCGTCTTTCCCCCGCTCAGGCGTGTCGTCAATTGGTCTCTTTGGCGGAACAGCGGGGCACCGATGACAATCTTTCCGTGCAGGTGATTCACATCACCGATGTCGAAAAAATCGCTTATTACCGGGGTGTTCCGATGTACATGGAAGCTCCGGATCCCACCACCCGATATGAACTCCGCCCCGGGCAGACGCTGGATGACCGGTTTCTGATCGTTGAAACCATCGCCCGCAGCGGCATGGCCAGCATCTTCAAGGCGACCGATCTGACCACTCGCGAGACGGTGGCGGTCAAGGTTCCCTTTATGGAATTCGAGAGCGATTCCGGTTTCTTTTCGCGGTTCCAACGCGAGCAGGAGATCGGTCTTCGTCTGAATCACCCGTATATTTTAAAATTTATTGACGTGGATGAAGCCAAACGCAGCAGGCCCTATATCGTTACGGAGTTTCTCCGCGGTTATACGCTGGCGCTTCTTCTGAACGGTATGCGTCCGATGCCCGAAAAAGATGCGCTCAAACTGGTGATCCGTTTTTGCGACGCCATCACGCACATGCACGAACATGGCGTTGTCCACCGCGACCTGAAACCGCAAAATATCATGATTTGCTATGACGGCACCATTCGCATCATGGATTTCGGTATCGCCAAAGCCGCTTCCGGCAGACGCATCACTTTCACCGGCTTTACGCCCGCCGTGGGTACGCCGGACTATATGGCGCCGGAGCAGGTGAAGGGAAAACGCGGGGATGAACGCACCGATATTTACAGTCTGGGCGCCATCTTTTACGAAATGGTGGTCGGCGCGGCGCCCTTCGAATGCGAAAACGAGAACCCGTTTGTGGTCATGAACGCCCGTCTCACCGGGGACCCGCCGGCGCCGCGGAAGCAAAATCCCACTGTCTCGGAAGCGGTGGAGGAAATCATCCTTCACGCCATGGAACGCGATCCGCAGAAGCGCTATGCGTCCGCGGCGGCCATGAAAGAGGAACTGTCTCATCCCGAAACCGTCGTATTGACGGGAAGATGCCATCGGCTTCAGATGTCCACGCCGGAAAAACGCGCCTGGAGAAAAATCGCAGGCATCGCTCTGGCAATATCGGTACCGCTTCTTGTCCTGGTGCTGCTTCTGCTGCTCATCATCCATCGCGGAACCGCTCGTTGAATCATCGCTTGATTTTGCCGATGCCACAAATTAGTATGGACGGATTCAGGACATATGCCCCTCCTTCCAATGCTGATTGATGTGACATAAAATCGAAGATGAGGTCATCAGATACCGCACATGACAATTCGGGAAAAATTTGAAAAACGGGAAAAAAGTTTTTTGTCGCCTTTTGGATGTTTAAGCTCCGAATCTAAAGGCAGAGATCGCCATGAAACCCCCTGTCCCATTCGCACCGCGTTTCAGGTGGACCGGGATCGCATCGTCTATTCGAATGCCTTCAGGCGGCTGAAATATAAAACCCAGGTCTTTCTGGCGCCGCTTGGCGATTATTACCGCACCCGACTGACCCATACTCTGGAAGTGGCGCAAATCGCC
>JAJYBO010000193.1 GCA_021778975.1 Deltaproteobacteria bacterium | reverse complement strand
GCGCAAATTCGCAAGGGGTGAGACGTACTTTGGGTCACGCCGCAACGACGAAGGATGCAACACAGCATGCAGGCTTTTTACGAAGTTGTCAAAATTCGAACGGCATCTCTGTCACAGGATGCCCAGTCCATTGAGCGGACACCCCATGTCGTCGAATTTATCCAGCCTGCGCTGGTGCCGTCCGCCTTCAAAAGGCGTTTCCATCCATGTCGAGACAATTTCTTTCGCCAGAACATCTCCGATGACCCTGCCCCCCATCACCAGAATATTGGCGTCATTGTGACGCCTGGACATGATGGCTGAAAACAAGTCATTGCACAGGGCGGCGCGAACACGCGGGAACTTGTTGGCCGCCATGGACATTCCCAGCCCCGTGCCGCAAAGGAGAATGCCGCGGTTGTATTTTCCGGATGAAACAGCGCCCGCTACCAGAAACGCATAATCTGGATAATCAACCGCATCGGCGCTGTGCGGCCCCACATCGGTCACGGCAATATTTTTTTGTTCGATAAAAATCTTCAATGTCTCTTTGAGAGCGAACGCAGCGTGGTCGCTGCCGATAATGACAGATGATGTTTCGGGTTCCATATAAATTCCTGAAGGTGTAACAAGACATTCGGGGCGTCTTTCAGTACATCCGTCGTCATCGTGGCGCACCAAAGTCTTTATAGACATAACAATTTAAAATTATTGCTTTAAGATCACATTCCAGATACCATTGTAAGAATGCCGATTTCTGACAGTCAGACAAAAATTAGTGGATTTATCGAATTTTCGTTGAAATTATCTGAAATCCATTTACAATAAATAATATAAAACCTTGAAAAAAACAATATCAGCCTTCAGAATCATACAGAGGACAACAATGACCAAAAAAAGTGGAAAATCCGTCAGTTTCGACGCCATGATCAAATTTTTCATGATGCGATTCGAAGTCCCGACCCGTCAGGACATTCAGAAACTCATCACTCGCATTGACCAATTAGAGAGAACCATCCGGGTGAACGCCATTACCGGAAAGATGCAGCAACAGGCCAAAAATGTCAAACCCCCCCGCGGCAAGATAGCCCCGTTTAGCAACACGCCCGGCAGTGCATCAACCTTTATTCTGGAGGCCATCCGGAATTCTGAAGAAGGAATGACTTTTGCCGAAATTCAGTCTTTGTCAGCCTTCGATGACAAGAAAATTCGCAACATTCTGCATCGTCTGCACAAAACCGGGAAGATAGCCCGCAAACGGCGGGGGCTTTACGTGATCGCCGATTAATCGGGATCCTCGAAAAGCAAAATAGCTTCCGCCACGCTGCGCATAGATTTACGAGTGGTCATGCTGCGCTTTTGTATCCAGCGATATGCCTGTTCGCCGGTTTTACCCTGGCGCAGCATGAGAATTTCCTTTGCGCGCTCCACCAGTTTGCGCGTTTCCAGTTCCTCCTGAATGACTCTGGTTTTCACCATCAATTCGGTATTCAATATGGCCACTGCCGCCTGATTGGCTACCGTCTGGATAAGGTTGACCTCTGTCTCTGAAAATGCGTATGGTGTGGCGGTAAAGCAATTGAGAACGCCGACAACTTTTTCTCCTTTGACCCGAAGCGGAACGCTGAGCATGGATACCAGACCGAGACGCCTTGCCATCTCCTTTTCTTTGAAACGAGGCTCCGTCAGCACATCCGGAATAATGACCGATTTTTTATGGGTGGCGACAAAGCCTACAATGCCCTCATCCATCCCCAGAGAGCGATCCTTGAGATAATCCGGGTCAATGGCTTGTGTTGCTGTCAGCCGAATTTTGAGCGGATCGGAACTTTCATCAATCAGCCACAACGAGCAGATTTCCACCCCTGTTACCCGGGCCGTGACCATCACGATCAGCTTCAGGATGTCTTCCTGATACAGATCGGATGTGATGGCCCGACTGATGTCCATAAGCCCCTTGATGTATTTGTCATAGGTTTGGAGTGATGTATCTTCCATATTTGATTGCCATCTATACTGAAACGGGTTATCATCAAACGTTTTGGGGCGTGTTCGTTATCCTGGATGTTGTCGGAAAAGTGATCTTACCCTGATCTTATCCCCTGCAATTATCTGAACGTTTGCTGTTATCGAAAAGTCTATACAGAGAAATCCCCTGAACTGTCAATATCCGACAGAACCATATATGAATGAATATACTTTATTTCGTGATTTTCAGCCGTTTTTGAACGGCTGACGAGGGTGATATGACGTACGACCATAACGATGAAATCAACCGGCGCCGGACGTTTGGCATCATCAGCCATCCGGACGCCGGAAAAACCACTTTGACCGAAAAATTACTGTTGTTCGGCGGGGCCATTCAACTGGCCGGCGCCGTCAAAGCCCGCAAGGCCGCCCGCCACGCCACCAGCGACTGGATGTCGGTCGAAAAAGAGCGCGGTATTTCCGTAACCACATCGGTCATGAAATTCAATTATCGGGACTATGAAATCAATTTGCTGGATACGCCCGGACATCAGGACTTTTCGGAAGACACGTACCGCGTTTTGACAGCGGTGGACAGCGCTTTGATGGTGATTGACAGCGCCAAAGGCGTCGAGCCTCAAACCGAAAAGCTCATGGCGGTCTGCCGGATGCGCAATACCCCTATCATCACGTTCATCAACAAGATGGACAGAGAGGGCATGGCGCCCCTAGACATTCTGGAAGATATCGAAAACCGGCTTCAGATTGAATGCTCCCCGCTTTCCTGGCCGGTTGGAGCCGGAAAAAGGTTCAAAGGCGTCTATAATCTTTATCGCAAATCGCTGCACCTGTTTACCCCCGGCAGGGATATCCGTCAGCAGGACGGCATCGTCATCGAGGACATCGCGGATACTCGATTGGATGCCCTGCTCGGCGATCAGGCGCAGGAATTGCGGGACGACATAGATCTGCTTGTCGGCGCCGCCAACCCGTTCGATATCGCCGAATACCTGAAAGGCAACCAGACGCCCGTTTTTTTTGGAAGCGCGGTCAACAACTTCGGCGTTCAGGAATTGCTGGAAGCCTTCGTCGAGATGGCCCCCGCTCCCCTGCCCCGGCAGACGACATCCCGCATTGTGAGTCCCGATGAATCAGCATTCAGCGGTTTTGTTTTTAAGATACAGGCCAATATGGATCCCGCGCATCGCGACCGTATCGCGTTTCTGCGCATCTGTTCAGGAAAATTCACACGGGGCATGAAGGTGATGCACCACAGAATCGGAAAAGAAGTGGCATTTTCAAACGCCACCATCTTTATGGCTCAGGACCGGGCGCATGTGGAAGAAGCCTATCCCGGAGACATCATCGGCATTCACAATCACGGCACCATCAAGGTTGGGGATACGTTCACGGACAAGGAGCCGCTTGCGTTTACGGGGATCCCGAACTTTGCGCCGGAACATTTCCGGCGGGTGCGGCTGAAAAATCCGCTCAAAACCAAACAACTCAGTAAAGGGCTTTATCAATTGGCCGAAGAAGGGGCGGTTCAGGTATTTCGTCCCAGACTGGACAACAGTTATATTCTGGGAGCGGTCGGGGTGCTGCAATTTGATGTTACGATGGCCCGGCTGAAAGACGAGTACAGCGTGGACGCCATTTATGAGCCGGTGGAGTATGCCACCGCCCGCTGGATATACAGTGCGGACAAGAACCGGCTGGCGGTTTTTGAAAGAGAGAATATAGCAAATTTGGCGACCGATGCGGAAGGCTGCCTGACATATTTAGCCAGAAGCGAATGGAGTCTGGAATACGAGATGGAACACTGGCCGGATATTGATTTTGCAAAAACACGGGAGCATGGTCAGTGAACATAAGCAGGAGGGTTCTTCTCCAATAGGAAACCACCTTATGATGGCGCCGCCATAAAAAACGCTTCGATGAATTCGATCAGGTAGGCCGCATATCTGTCAACGGATATTTTTCTGCGGGCATATTTGCCGCGTTTTAAATACCAGTCTTGAAGCATTCCTTTGATGACACTGGCCCCCAGCCCCGGATCGTGCGGTTTGAACACGCCCCGGGTCTGGCCTTCCGTAAGAATATCGCAAATCATCTTTTCCGAAGCCAGCTCACTGGCGATGGCTTTTTCTTTTTCGGGATGAGGCAGATTTTTGGTTTCCATGAAGGAAAAATAAAACCAGGGCTGCATAATCTCGCTCAGATACAGATGGGTTTGGATAGCGGTGCGCAACCTGTCTGCGGGATGGATTTCCGCGTTGATATGTTCTTTCAGAATTTTTGAAAAATACTCACGATACTGGTGCTGGATGGTTTTGAGTAGATCTTCCTTGCCAGCGAAATATGCATAAAGCCCGCCCATGCTCATCCGGGTCTCACGGCTCAGATCGCGCATGGTCATGGTCTGAAACCCTTTTTGGTTGGCGATATTGAGAGCAGCGGCATAAATGGCATCCATATTTCTGACGGCTGTCGCTTCTTTTTTGATGCGGATATTGTCTCGATTTTCCTCGAAGGTTTTGCGACAGATATCCTGTATAGAAATATGATATTTTTTCTTGAAATCTGCAAACGTCATTGGTGGATGCTCTCGTAAAAAGTCGCTTATCGGAATGTCAGCAGCGAAGCATCCTGCTGTAACATTAAATGTGTGATATCATTGAAGCCAGACAGAAAAATACCTCGAGAACTCGCATAAAACCGGGTGACCGATGCGTTCATGATCTGCCAGGATACCTCCATGGCTTTGGCGTCCGTCAGAGAAAGTGCGAGCTTCATGACAGCGGAAATAGGGCCTCCCGACGAAAAAACAGCGATGTTTCCGCCCGCTTCCGAAGGGCCGGCCAGCGACAGGACGCCCTGCCGAATACGGTCAACAAAGTCGCACCATCGCTCATCCCCAGGAACGTCATGCTCGCCCGCAATCCACTCCATCATAACCCGCTCGAATACATTCTGAAATTTCCGTCTATCGGTACGGACCTGACGCATATCTTCTGGCGTCAGTGATTTTTCGTCGAGCATTCGACGCGTGTGGTGATCCCAAATGCCAAAAGCATCGTATTCATCAAAGGCGGAATTTATCGTCAGATCGGGAACCGCAATGCCTGCGGATGCAAACGCCGCCCTGACCTCCTGGGCGGTGTGCTGCTGACGTTTCATGGCGCCGCTGTATATTTCGTGAAACGTTATCGGGATCCCGGCCAGATGATTTCCGAGAACCCGCGCCTGTAAAATTCCCGCCGGAGAAAGCTGATCGTAGTTCTTTTCACCGAAAGACGCCTGACCATGTCGAATAAAATAGATGATTTTCATGAGGGTTACATACGGTTACGCCTCTCCAATGTCAAGAAAAAATGAACTATCGTTCGTTTTTTCATTGACTCGCATCCACCAATTCTTTACGCTGTTGGAGCTTATGTTGACATCACAATAAGGAGATTATCCGTCATGAAACCTTGTGTAGCAATCGTTCGTTATGAAACCCCTCAGGCGTCTGTCCGTAAAGCCGTCGAGCTTTCCGCCGGCCTGGATCATCTTCCCCCTCATGCAAGGGTGTTCATCAAGCCCAACATCGTTTTCTGGACACGTACCGTTCCTTTTCCCAAGTGGGGGGTCATTACGACCTCCCGCGTCATCGAAGATATGGTTATTTTACTGAAAGAACGGGGTGCGGAACACATTACCATCGGTGAAGGCATTATCGTCACAAATCCCAAAGACACGCTGACCGCCGCCCATGCGTTTCAATCGCTCGGCTACGAGACCCTGAAACAGCGCTACGGCGTTCAGTATGTCAATCTCTGGGATCGTCCGTTCGAGAAACGGGAGTTGGGAGATGGCATCCAGTTGAGCTACAGCACCGAGATCCTGAACAGCGATTTCGTGGTGAACCTTCCGGTCATGAAGACCCACAACCAGACCGTCGTCAGCCTGGGCATCAAAAACCTGAAAGGCACCA
>JAJYBO010000192.1 GCA_021778975.1 Deltaproteobacteria bacterium | reverse complement strand
CTTTCGATTCTATCGCATTTTTTACAATATCGTGTCCGTCACAACGCTGATACCTCTTGTCATCTATTCCCACAGGGTTCGTGAAGCCCCCGTTTTCTATTGGGAAAACCCATTGACAATTATTCAATTTCTTCTTCTGGCGGGCGCCATCTATCTGTTCGTTGCCGGAGGCAGACATTACAGTTGGGCGCAGTTCTCCGGAATTGCCCAAATGAGGACGAAACGAATCAACAAGTCTCTCTGCAATTGCGATGCATTCGTTGTGTCCGGCGTTCATCGGATCGTCCGGCATCCCTGGTATCTGGGCGGCATAATGATCGTATGGGCGGTGAACCTGAGCATTTCAGCGATCTTGATGAACAGCGTCATCAGCGTATATTTTGTTGTTGGATCTTTTCTGGAGGAACGGAAATTGGTGCGCGAGTTCGGTGACGACTATCGAAAA
This sequence comes from Deltaproteobacteria bacterium, assembly GCA_021778975.1. Lineage (GTDB taxonomy): Bacteria > Desulfobacterota > Desulfobacteria > Desulfobacterales > Desulfatirhabdiaceae > RAAP-1. Next base: position 5,517 of record JAJYBO010000192.1, on the reverse strand, counting down.
TACCAGCAGACCGTCTCCATGCTTTTTCCGTGGCAATGGCTAAAATCGAAGCTTTAAATTGAACCGAACCAGTGCCTTTCATGATACACAGATTACGACAGCTTGGGAATTCTGATGACAAACTGCGATCCGCGCCCCGGCGTTGACGCAACAGTGATCCCCCCCCCATGTTGGGTAACGATATTATGAGAAATAAACAACCCCAGCCCTGTGCCCTTACTGCCTTTGGATGAAAAGAACAGGGTAAAGAGCTTTTCACGAACATCCCGGCTCATGCCGATGCCATTGTCCGTAATCTCAAAGCAAATATTTTCAGGGTCTTCCCGGACGGTGAAAACAACCCGATGTTCCGGCTTCGCCGTATCCCGAACACAGGCGTCCATCGCGTTCTCCAGGATATTGACCAGCGCGGAATAAATGCTGCCCGGATCGATTTCGTAGAAACCGATGGCCGGCGCAAAATCCGTGACAAAATCAATCTGCTGCTGCTCCATCTTCGCCTCCATGTTGCCGGCGACCTCCTGCGCAAACGCCAGAATATCTACACGCTCCCATTTGAGTTCGCGCTCCTTGGCGTAATAGAGGATATCCAGCACCATCTTGCGGATACGCTCGACGGTGAGCTTGACGATCTGCCAGCCTTCCTGCACCTGCGCCTTGTTTTCGCGCGTAAATCCGGAATCCACCAGATACATGCCGCCGTCCAGCCCTGTCAGAAGCCCCTTCAGGCCGTGAGAGATGGAGCCTATCATCAGCCCCAGCGATGTCAGATGGTTCTGAAGTTCGGTTTTTTCACGAATCAGCTTTTCGAGGTTTGCCGTATATTCCCGAAGCATATCCCGTGCCATGATCTTTTCGCGGACTTTTTTAATCGCGATTTCAAGCACATCCACATTGAGCGGCTTGGTAATGAAGTCCGCCGCCTGTCCCTGAAAGCTGACGATGGCCAGATCCATATCGCCGTGGCCGGTGATCATGATGAATTCCGTGTCCGGACTCTCCTGCTTGATCCGGCGCAGGAGTTCGACGCCGTCCATGCCCGGCATCTTGATATCCGAAATAACGATCTGCGGCGCGATCTTCCGGAACAGATCGAGGGCTTGCGCGCCGTTTTCCGCAGCGGTGACAGCATAACCGATATCCTTCAGAAACATGGACAACACTTCGCGGATATCCGCCTCGTCATCAACCAGCAGTATGGATGTATTCATCGTGTATATCCTGTTGTACGGGGAACTGAATCGTAAAATGGGTTCCCCTGCCTTCTTCCGACGCAAAGTGAATGGCGCCGCCGCATTCGCGGATAATACCGTAGCTGATGGAAAGCCCCAGCCCCGTCCCTTTTCCCACATCTTTAGTGGTAAAAAACGGCTCGAATATTTTATCCTGGACGCCTTTGGGAATGCCGGCGCCCGTATCGCAAATTTCGACGTTCACCCCTTTCTCCGACATCCAGGTTTTAAAAGTGATGCGGCGCTCCTGATGTTCAGATTCTCGATGCACCCATCTTTCTTCGATCGCGTCTCTGGCGTTTAAAATCAGATTGATGAACACCTGCTCGAGACGCCCCGGATCGCCCAGCACCAGCGGCAAGCCCGTTCCAAGCTCCCACACCGCCTCGATATCCCGAATCTTCAATTGTTGGCTGAAAATTTCAAACGCCTTTTCGAGAATTTCGTTGATCTGCACCCGCTCCAGCTTTCCCTCGGATTTTCTGGCGAACTGGCGCATGTGGGTGATGATCCGGCTGGCCCGGTCCACATTGCTGTCAATCTTGGTCAGCAGATTGATGAGGACGTCGTCATCCATCTTTTCCTGACGCGAAATTTTCTTGATGAAAAAACTGCTGGCGGTCTTGATCACCGACAGCGGCTGGTTCAGTTCATGCGCCACACCGGTGGCCATTTCCCCAAGGGTCGCCATCTTGCTGGCCTGAATGAACTGCTGCTCGGTCTCCAGACGCTCGGTGATGTCGCTGGTCGTCACCAGGAACACCCGGCGTCCCGGATATTCCGACGGCGATATCCAGATATCCACAAACAGCGTCCGACCCGATTTATCCATCTGCTTTACCCGGTTGATCACGGTTTCCGTCCGAATCTTTTCACCAACCAGCGAGCGTTCGGCGTCGCTGAACATGTCGAGAAACGACCGGTTCAGAAGCTCATCCGAACTGAATCCATACACCGAGGTGATGCTGTGATTGCAGTCCAGCACAATCAGGGAATCCATGTCCAGAACAAACACCGGATTGGGAATATTGTTGAAGATCGCCCGGTATTTTTTTTCGGATTTCTCCAGACTTTCCTCCAGTTCCTTGCGGCGGGTGATGTCAAGACAGACCTCCATGACAGCCACAATATTGCCGCCGGCGTCTCTGACCGGAGAGGTTCGAGCGACCCAGTGGGTGACGCTGCCGTCCGCATTGACGCGGGATTCCTCTCCGTAATGCGATTTCCCGTCTTCAAACGTCAGCGCCACCGGACACGAAACGCAGCGCACGGCAAGCCCCTTGTACGCCTGAAAGCAGTAGTTCCCGTCCGCGGGATGGAACTTGTCCGCAAAATCCCGGTTATAGCGGATCAGCCTGAAGTCCCTGTCCTGTATGGTGATCAGGCAGGGCACCAGCTCGAAAAGATGCTGAAATTCATCTTTCTGCCGGTTGAGCTCCGCCTGCTTTTCCCCGATCGCCCTGCCCATCTGATGAATCGCCTCGGCCAGAAAGCCCATTTCATCTCCCGGCGTAATATTCATGGGATGGTCATAGTTGCCCTGTGCGAAAAACCGGACACCGTCAATCAGGTTATGAATCGGCCGGCTGACAAATCTCACAACGATCACAGAAATCAGGGCGGAAGCAATCAGAAACACAAAGACCGTCAGCAAAATAATCCCATTTTTAAATGACTGAATTTGCTGATCCGTTTTTTCGAGTGACACCACCACATCCAGAGCGCCTAAAATCTTTTTGTTCTGAGGGTGGACATGACAGGCATCTGTGGAACAGCCCGGCTCATTGCGAATCGGGGTAATCATTCCCAACAGGCGATAGCCCGCAGGAGATGTCATGATACGGGTCCGCTCTTCGAGCGTCACTTCCGAAAGCGGCGGATTGCTTCTGTGACAGATATCGCAGGCTTCTGCCTTGATATTGGTGCGGGTATTGACTTCGGAAGGCGTGTTGGAAAATTTGATCTGTCCAAGTTTGTTGTAGATTCTGATGTTTTTAATGTCTTCCTGCCGGCTGATATTGGTGATGATCTGAGTGATATCATCCCGTGAATTGAGCATCATGGCATAATGGGTGCCCAGCCGGATGGTGTTCGTGAGCCGGTCGGTGTTGTCCACGATGTTTTCCATCGCCCGATGCCGCTGATACCGGATATTGAAATAGGCCCAGATGGACATTGATACCAGCAGGGTCACGCCCACGCTCAAAATGAGCTTTGAAATCAGGCTGTGACGGATCTGATAGCCGGAAGTCAGCATACGGAGTCACCGCTCCGCCTGCGCCGGACCGGCGGCAAACGCGCCGGCCTCCGAAAGGTTCAGATCGAGCCGGATATCCGCCCGGGGAAGTCCGAAAGCCAAACCCAGAAGCTGCGGCAAGTACATCACCGGGATGCGGAGATTGTCCTGACAGGACTGGGAGATCCCATCCTGATAAGCTTCCAGATTCATCTGGCACATGGGGCACACCGTGACGATGGCATCCGCCCCTTTGGCCGCTTTCAGGATGGCCGTCGTCAGGGAAGTTCCGACGGCGGCATGGGTGCTCATGTTGGACGCCCCGCAGCAGACCGCCCCCATGTTCCAGGAAAAGACCTGCGCCCCGGTCGCCTCGATCAGGGCGTTCATGGAAACCGGCCGCTCCGGATCGTCGAAGACCCGGTACGGGCGCAGACACTGGCAGCCGTAGTAAGGCGCAATCCGCTTTCCGGACAGGGGAGCCGTCACTTTTTCGCGGATCCGGTCCGCGCCGATATCCCGCGACAGCACATCCAGCAGGTGGCGCACCCGCATCCGCCCGGAAATCCGCAGGTTCTCGACTTCCAGAACCGCATTCAGACGCGAGCGCTCCGATTCGTCACGGGCCTGCACCTCCGCCTTCTTCAGGTTCAGATAGCAGGCGCTGCAGGGCGCCAGAATATCGTCCGCACCGGGGATGGCTTCCGCCAGCGCCAGATTGCGGGCCGGCAGCACCAGCGACAAAAGCGTACTCACCGACGCGGCCGCCGAAGCGCCGCAACACGTCCAGTCCGGAATATCCATCAGCGTCACATCCAGCGCTTTTAACGCCGAACGGGTGGAAATGTCGTATTCACGGGCGGAGCCTTCCAGCGAACAGCCCGGATAATATAGATATGTCATGGGGTGTTCTCCAGTTCGCGCACTTTATGAAACAGGGCGTCCATCCGGGCATCGCCGCCGGACGGTAGCCGGAAATCCAGTTTTTTCCTGGAAAACAGCTTCAGCCCCAGCGGGGCAAACCGAAACGGCAGCAGCGGATTTTTCATGGCCATAAGATAGAGATACATAAACTCCGTTTCGCGGACGCGGCCATGCCGCCGCACGCTTTCCATGAAATTCCTGTAAAACAGCGTTCCGGACGCAAACCGCAGGGCATCCTTCCGGGCAACCACCTGCTTCAGGGCGTTCATAGCGTCCGTCAGCGGCAGCCCGCGAGGACATCGCAGAGTACAACTGTAACAGGCGGAACACAGGGCGAATGTCTCGCTGTTCAGGACGGCCTGCGTTTCACCGGCCTGAAGCATCCGCCACAACCGCCGCGGCGTGTCCGTCATTGCAAAGGCGTTCGGGCAGGACGCGGAACACGTCCCGCATTGAATACAGGCCCGGACCATATCCTGAATCGGCGCCAGCGCTTCCGTCATCTGTACATTCTCGGTATCTTTCATATCGCACCACCTGTTTTCCAGATTCCTCCGTCCGCCATCACTCGACCATCGGCGGTCATATCACGGCCGCGTCAATCATCTCGAACACCCGAGGCATGGTGAAACCTTCCACGACCGCGGCACTGTTCGGGCATACCGATGCACATGCGCCGCACCCCTGGCACATCGTCGCGTTCACCCGTATCTGATCCACTTCGACGTCGAACGTCCGCGCCTGATACGGACAGGCGGCGACGCAAAGTTGACAGCGGCTGCACAGACTGTGGCGGACGATTGCCGTGACGTGGCTTGAATCCAGCGTTTTTCGGCGCAATATCCGAAGCGCCCGCATGGCCGCGGCCTCCGCCGAAGCCGCGGATTCACGGATCGTCATCGGCGCGTTCATCATGCCGCACCCGAATACCCCGGCTTTCATGGCGTCCACCGGCCGCCACTTGGCGTCCGCCTCCATGAAAAAACCGTCTTCATCTCTGCCGACACCGAAAATATCCGCGGTTTCCGAAGAAAATTCCGGAGCGATACCTGTCGCCAGGGTCACCACGTCCGCCTCGATGGATAGCTGCTTGTCCGAGACCGGGTCGAAAACAACGACGCGCGC